>NZ_BSPX01000070.1:0-27266 GCF_030161255.1 Zoogloea oryzae | reverse complement strand
GCCCCGCTGGCTGCATCTGGGCCTGCGTCGGGTGGCCGCGGTGGCCCGTCAGGAGCAGGCGATGCTCGACGTGCGCGCCGGCGAGTTCGACCGGGCCCGGCGGATGCTCGCTGCCGCCCGCGAGCTGGTGCCCGTCGGCGAGCGGCTGGTGCCGCTCCACCGCAACGCCGCCTGGCTGGCCGAGCTGGAATCCGTCTTCCAACCCACCTCCGGCGGATCGGCCGAGACCGGTGCGCGGGTGAACATCCGCACCCTTGGCGAGTTCGTCGTCGAGATCGACGGCCGGCGCATCTACGACCGCGACTGGAAGGGCGTGCGCACCAAGATGCTGCTGATCGCCCTGATCTGCGCTGGCGGCCAGAAGGTGCCCGCCGAACGCCTCGCCGACATGCTGTGGCCGGATTCGGAAGGCGCCCAGGCCATGCAGAACCTGAAGGTCGCCCTCCACCGCCTGCGCCGCCTCGGGCGCCGCGAAGGCGAGCCGCCGCTGAACTGGGTGCATGTGAAGCACGGTTTGGTGAGCTTGCCGCGGAATCTGTGTCGGGTGGATGTATACGAACTCCAGGCGGCCATTAGCTCCGCTTCTGAGCACCCAGAAGCAGTTCCGCCGACCTGCTTTCAGTTGGCTGGGGAGTTCCTGAGTGGCGAAAGCGGGATGTCGTGGGTCGTGAGCTACCGCAAGCGCGTGAAAGAGATGATTTCACGCTCGGCGGCAATCGCGGGTACGGCTCCCCGACTGCGCGTGTAACCGATTTGGAACCATCTCGCATGTAGGCTCAAGGCATGTCGATCCCGGTAATTACGGTTCTGTTAATGCCATCAGGGCATTCTGGATCAATGCGAGGTCGGCTCCGGCCAATTGACGTGGGAGAGCTTTCATGGAACTCAAAAAGGTGTTTTTGCGTGCTTTCGGTGTGGCGGTGCTAGCTCCATTGGGCGCCTTGATGCCGGATGTCGCAGGCGCGACAACGGTCTATCACATCTGTTCGGCGTCTGGTCCCGCCGGAAGCCAGCAATGTGAAAACCTGACCAGCGGTACTTTTTCGCTGGATCAGTTCTGGGATAAGGACGCCTTCAGCCACAACTCGTACGTCGAGGTTGATTCAGTGAAGTTCCAGTTCACCGATGTCTTCGCGCGAGCGAGCGAGATCCGGGTCCAGGCAATCGATGCACCCGGGGTGACGTCGTTTGGATTGATGTTCTCCCCGCTTGACGCGTTGGTTAACCCTTGGCTGGCACGGCCTTCAGCGTTTGGGACCGGTGATACCGTGACGTTCATCGGGTTTGACGTGAAGGGTGCGAGTCTGAGCAACTACGTCTTTGGCACGGGATTCGCCGAGCAAGGCCGTGGAACAATCTTCTCCTCCGCCAGTGCCCAACTGTATCTGGACGGAGCGCTGTATGAGTCGCTCACGTGTGCGGATAATCGGAGCCCTGTAACGGGGCTTTGCACCGGCGCTGCGCAGGCAGACAAGAATCTCAGTCCTGATCTCCTTGATCCGACTTCGGTTGAGCTGGGTTTCGTCAGTCATATCGAGAGCACGAGCCTTGATGATTACGTCGGAGCCCGATTTGCTTACGTAATGTTCGACCGGCCGATCCCCGAGCCAACCTCGATGGCGCTACTGGGTATCGGAGCTGGACTGATGGCGCTGATACGGCGCCGTCGGTCGGCGTAAAGCGAGCGGCGTCGCTGCTGCGTAGCAGATCGGAATCGCGATCGATGCATTGGGTTCTTCGCCGAAGGTGCGGCGATGGCAATCATTGCCTCGATGGGCGGGGGCATCCGTCACTACACCGAAACCACCGGGAACTGACTGGGCTGGGGGCAAGCGACGTTCGTCGGTCGTGAAGGAATCAGGGCCACCCGAGGGTGGCCCTGATTCATCGTGGACTCAGCGGGGCAGCTGCAGCTTGCCGCCCTTGACCGGCGGGCACCAGAAGTAGGCGCCGGACAGCGGCCGGGTGAAGCGGAACAGGGCGTCGACGATGCCGTCGTCCAGCCCGACCATGCGGCGCATCTGGGCTTCAAAGGCATCCAGGCTGTGGCCGAAGGCGACGAACATCAGGCCGGCGGCGCTGGCGTCGGCCCAGGGCATGGAGCGGCGTACCACAAAGGCTTCGGGGTCGAAGCTTTCCTGGGCGGTGCGCTTCACATGGGCGGATTCGGGGGCGTCGTCGAGCTCTTCGTTATCCGAGCGGCGGCGGCCGATGCAGTGGTCGCGCTCTTCGGGCTGCATGGCCTCGAAGCGGCTGAAGTTGTGCTCCCAGCGCTGCACGGCGACGAGGCTGGTGCCGTCCGCGGCGATGGCGGCGGCGACGGCTTCGTCGCCTTCCGGGTTCTCGGTGCCGTCTTCGTAGCCGGTGAGGTCGCGGCCGCTGCCGTGCTTGAAGCCGTCCCAGGTTTCGACGAGGCGGAAGGCCGGGGCCAGGGCCTGCTCGAGGTGGCGGCCGCGTAGCAGCAGCTCGCCCCGGTCGTCACCGCGCAGCCACAGCCACAGGGCGGCGGGCGTGGACGGGATGCTCACGCCGGGGCCCGCCAGGGGCGGGAAGGGCCGCAGGCCGGGCACGCTGCGGCCGATGGCCGACAGGGTGGCTTCGCCGATGCCGGCGACGGTGGCGTCGCCATCGACGAGCTCCACCAGCGCCTTGAGGCCGGCGGCCACGTCGGTGTCGGGTTCGAGGGCGAACACCAGATAACGGGAGAGGGGTGGCAGCGGCTGAAGGATGCCGGGTTGCGGGGTGGGCATGGCTGTCTCCGGGAAGGTCGCGGGGGTCGGCGGGGATGATAGTTCAATCCCCGCCGGCCCGTCAGCCGGCGGCGCTGTCGGCCCGGGCGAGCCGGTAGAGGGCGACGCTGGCGAGGAAGTTGGGTTCGTCCACGATCACCTTGTCCTCGTCGAAGGCCAGCCGCTCGCGGATCACGATGCCTTCCTGCTCGCACAGGGCGTCGAAGTCGGCGATGGTGAAGAAGCGCACGTTGGGCGTGTCGTACCACTGGTAGGGCAGGTTCTTCGACACCGGCATGCGGCCGTTCAGGATGGACTGGCGGTGGCGCCAGTAGGCGAAGTTGGGGAAGCTGACGACGGCCTCGTGGCCGACCCGCAGCATCTCCTTGAGGATGCCCTGGGTGTTGCGCATGGCCTGCAGCGAGAGGCTCATGATGACGTGGTCGAAGAAGCCGTCGTCGAAGCCGGCGAGGCCTTGTTCCATGTCGATCTGGATCACGTTGACGCCGTTGCGGGCGCAGGCCAGCAGGCGCGCCGGGTCGTTCTCGACGCCGTAGCCGCGCACCTGGCGAACGTCGCCGAGGTAGCGCAGCAGGCTGCCGTCGCCGCAGCCCAGGTCGAGGACGCGCTCTCCGGGCTCGATCCAGTTGGCGATCACGTCGTAGTCGAAGCGGTGGAAGCTCATCGTGCCGCCCTCACAGTTGGATGTTGTCGATGTAGGCCTGCAGCACGGCGTGGTACTGGGGCTCATCGAGGAGGAAGGAGTCGTGGCCGGCGGCGCAGTCGATCTCGGCGTAGCTCACGCGGCGGTCGCTGTGCATCAGGGCGTAGACGATCTCGCGGCTGCGGGACGGGGCGAAACGCCAGTCTGTGGTGAAGGACACTACCAGGTAGTCGGCCTTGGCGCGCTCGAGCGCGGCCACCAGATCGCCGTTGTAGTCGAAGGCCGGGTCGTAGTAATCCAGCGCCTTGGTGGTGAGCAGGTAGGTGTTGGCGTCGAAGTAGCCGGCGAACTTGTCGCCCTGGTAGCGCAGGTAGGATTCGATCTCGAACTCCACGTCGTAGCTGAACACCGGCTTGTCGTGGCGCAGTGCCCGGCCGAATTTCTGGCCCATGGCGTCGTCCGACAGATAGGTGATGTGGCCGATCATCCGCGCCAGCGCGAGGCCGCGGGTGGGCACGACGCCGTGCTCGTAGTAGTGGCCGGCGTGGAAATCCGGGTCCTTCAAAATGGCCTGACGGGCGACTTCGTTGAAGGCGATGTTCTGGGCGGTGAGCTTGGGCGCCGAGGCGATCACCAGCGCGTGGGCGACGCGATCCGGGTATTGCAGCGTCCACGACAGGGCCTGCATGCCGCCGAGGCTGCCGCCGACCACCGCCGCGAAGCGCTCGATGCCGAGGCGATCTGCCAGCCGCGCCTGGGCATCGACCCAGTCTTCGACGGTGACGAAGGGGAAGTCGGCGCCCCACGGCTTGCCGGTGGCCGGGTTGATGGCGTTGGGCCCCGAGCTGCCGTAACAGCCGCCCAGGTTGTTCACCCCGATCACGAAGAACCGGTTGGTGTCGAGGGGCTTGCCGGGGCCGACCAGGTTGTCCCACCAGCCGACGCTGCCGTCGGCGTGCACGCCGGCCACGTGGTGCGAACCGGACAGGGCATGGCACACCAGCACCGCGTTGCTGCGCGCGGCGTTGAGGGTGCCGTAGGTTTCATAGACGAGGTCGTACTGGGGCAGCACGCCGCCGCTCTTGAGGGGCAGGGGCTCGGTGAAGTGCGCTGTCTGGGGTACGACCAGACCAACCGATTGTGCAACGGATTGAGCTTCTTGCATTCGTGTTTCGTCCCAAAAACGAAAAACCCAGCCGGCGAACGGTCGCGGACTGGGCTGCCGTCGCTTTAGCCGTACTTTTAAAGCGCCCGCAAGCTGAAGGGTTCAAATCGGCGCTGAGAACCAAGATTAGCGCGATGGCCGGGGGCAAGTCAAACCCCGGGCCTGTGCGCGGCCTAGAGCTTCTCGACTGCCTCGCGGACCCGGTCCGGGTCGTCCAGCTTGAGCAGGCGCTGGACCTTGGGCGTGAGGTCGGCGGCGTCGGCGCGCAGGATGGCCTGCTTCACCTCGAGGATCTGCGCCGGGTGCATCGAGAACTGGCGCAGGCCCATGCCGATGAGGAGCCGCGCGCAATCCGGGTCGCCGGCCATCTCGCCGCACACCGAGACATCCACTCCGGCCTTGGCGCCGGCCTGGATGGTCTGGTGGATCAGCCGCAGCACGGCCGGGTGGAGCGGGTTGTAGAGGTGCGCGACGGCCTCGTTGCCCCGGTCGATGGCGAGGGTGTACTGGATCAGGTCATTCGTGCCGATCGACAGGAACTGCAGGCGCCGGGTGAAGGCGCCCAGGCACAGGGCGGCGGCGGGCACTTCGATCATGCCGCCCACCGGCACGGATTCGTCGAACTTGATCTTGCGTTCGCGCAGCTGGGCCTTGGCCTTCTCGAGGAGGACCAGGGTCTGGTCGATCTCGTGGCTGCTGGCGAGCATCGGGATCAGGATCTTCATCCGCCCGAAGTGGCTGGCGCGCAGCAGCGCCCTCAGCTGGGTGAGGAACATCTTGGGCTCGGCCAGGCAGTAGCGGATCGCCCGCAGGCCGAGGGCCGGGTTGTCCTCGGAGCGGGTGGCGCCTTCGAGCTCCTTGTCGGCGCCCACGTCGAGGGTGCGCACGGTGACCGGCTTGCCGGCCATGGTCTTGACCACCGACTTGTAGGCCTCGAACTGTTCGTCCTCGTCGGGCCAGGAGTCGCGGCTCATGAAGAGGAATTCGGTGCGGAACAGGCCCACGCCGTCGGCCTCGACGCCCTTGGCCTGGATGGCGTCGGGCGGGAGTTCGATGTTGGCGAGGATCTGCACCTCCTCGCCGTCGAGGGTCGCGGCGCGGGTGGATTTGAGGCGCTTGAGCTTGGAGCGTTCGAGCTCGACCGCGGCCTTGCGCAGGCGGTATTCCTCGAGCACGCGCTCGTCGGGATCGACGATGACCACGCCGCGGATGCCGTCGATGATGATGAGCTCGTCGTCCTTCACCACATGGCGGATGTGGCGCAGGGCCACCACCGCGGGGATCGACAGGCTGCGGGCGACGATGGCGGTGTGGCCGGTGGGGCCGCCCACATCGGTGATGAAGCCGGCGACGGCGTGATCCTTGAAGCCGATGGTGTCGGTGGGCGACAGGTCGTGGGCGACGACGATGGTGCCGAGGCCGTCCTTGCGCTTGGGCGGCAGGTGGCCCGGGTGGCCCAGCAGCACCTTCACGACGCGCTCGACCACCTGCACCACGTCGGCCTTGCGTTCGCGCAGGTAGGCGTCCTCGATGGCCTCGAACTGCTCGACCAGCAGCTCCATCTGCTGCACCAGCGCCCACTCGGCGTTGGCGCGGCGGGTGAGGATCAATGCCTCGGCGGCGTCCACCAGCATCGGGTCTTCGAGGAACATGATGTGCATGCCCAGGAAGGCATCCACTTCGGAGGGCGCCGAGCCGGACGCGGCCTTGAGCCCGGCGAGCTCGCTCTTGACCTTGGCGACCGCCGTTCGCAGGCGAGTGACCTCGGCTTCCACGTGCTTGGGCGCCACGGTGAAGTGGGCGACCTCGAGCAGCGCGTGGGAAACCAGGTGGGCGTGGCCGATGGCGATGCCCTGGGAGACAGCAAGACCGTGGACGGTGAAGCTCATGGCGGGGCCTTTATGGGTGTGGGCAGCAGGCTGAGGAGCGGAGGGCACTGGGCCGGGTCGGGTGGTTGCCTACCCATTTCCCACTTCCCAATGCCCGATTCCCAGCCTTACTCCCCTTCGCCGAACTTGTCGGCGATCAGGGCCTGGAGGGCGGCCATCGCCTGATCGGCGTCAGCGCCTTCGGTGTCGATCACGATGGTGCTGCCCTTGGCGGCGGCGAGCATCATGACGCCCATGATGCTCTTGGCGTTGACCCGCCTGCCGTTGCGCTCGAGCCACACGTCGCAGCTGTAGGCGCTGGCGACCTGGGTGAGCTTGGCGGAGGCCCGGGCGTGGAGCCCGAGCTTGTTGATGATGTTGGCTTCCTGGCGTGGCATTGCGCTTGTCTTCCTTCCTCGCTGATTCTTCTTTTTGTGGTTTCCGGTGACTACTTCATGTGGACGACGCCTTCGCAGGCGCCGGCGATGGCCTTTTTGAGCAGGACATCCATGCTTCGTTCGCGGTAAGTGATCACCCGCAGCAGCATTGGCAGATTGGCGCCCGCAACGCCGGCAACGCGACCCGGCTCGAGGAGCTTGGCGGCGATGTTGGCGGGCGTGGCGCCGAGGATGTCGGTGAGGACCAGCACGCCGCTGCCGTCGTCGACCAGGTCGAGCAGACGGCGGGCCAGCGGCAGTGCGTCGAGGGGATCGTCCTGACCGGCGACGCCCAACTGCATGAGCTGGGGCGGGCGACGGTTGAGCACGTGGCAGGCGCACTGGATGAGCGCTTCGCCGAGGCTGCCGTGAGTTATCAAGAGGATCCCGATCATCCAGCCCATTCTATCCAATGTGGGCCGGGCGGCAAGCCGAAAAAAGCGGGGTATTTGTATCAGTTAACGACGATGGTCGGCTTGATGCCGTCGCCGTACTGGAGCCGGCTGTGCAGCGCGGAGGTGACTTCGATCTGGCCGGCGGCGTCGACCCGCAGCGCGTGCTCGATGCCGAAACGCTTTGCATAGTCGCGCCAGCGCTCGCCGCCGAGATAGATCGGTTTGCTGGCGGCGTCCGACAGGGTACCCGCCTGGGTGGAGCCGGCGGGGCGCGGGGTGACGAGGATGGTGACAGCCTGGGTGCCCCTGGCTGGCTGGCCGGTGCGCGGGTCGAGCAGATGGCAGAAGCGTTCGCCGTCGAGCTCGAAGTAGCGCTGGTAGTCGCCGGAGGTGCCGATCGCCTCGCCGTCGCGCAGGGGCAGGGTGGCCAGTGGGCGGGGCTCGCGGGGGTGCTGGATGCCCACGCGCCAGGGCTGGTCGCCCTTGCTGCCCAGGGCCAGCACATTGCCGCCGATGTTGATGAGGGCGTTGGCGATGCCGCGGGCCTTGAGAATGACAGCGGCACGATCGAGCGCGTAGCCCTTGCCGTAGCCGCCCAGGTCGAGCTGCACCGCGGGGTTGCGGCTGGTCACCTTGCCGTCGGCGATGGTGAGGTCGGCCATCGTCGGGTGGGTTTTGACGAGTTCGGAGAGCTTGGCGGGATCGGGCCGCACGGGCACGAAGGTGTCGGTGTGGAAGCCCCACAGGGCGATGAGCTGGCCCAGCGCCGGGTCGAACAGCTCGTCGCCGGTGGCGGCGATAGCCTTGGCCTCGGTGAGCATCGCGGCGAGCTCGGGCGAGACCGGGATGCCCTGCTGGCCGGCGGCGATGGCCTGGTTGAGGGCGGTGAGCTCGGAGGGCTCCCAGGCGTGGTAGGCCCGGTGCAGGCGATCGAACTCGCGCAGCACCTCGGCCACGGCGGCGCGGGCTTTGTCTTCCGACGCGTCCCAGGTGAGCACCTCGACGCGGGTGCCGAAGACGTAGGATTCCTGCTGGTGGATGCGCTCCCGGCTGCAGCCGGCCAGCAGCCCCGCCGTGAGGGCGAGGGCGGCCAGCCAGGCGGCGGCGCGTTGGAGGGGAATCAGGCGCACGCCGCTTCGAGGGCGTCGATGACTGCGCCGGGCACGTCGAAGCCGGTCTGATCGGTGATCTCGACCATGCAGGTGGGGCTGGTGACGTTGATCTCGGTGAGCCGGTCGCCGATCACGTCGAGGCCGACGATGAGCAGCCCGCGTGACCACAGGATGGGCGCGAGGTATTCGGCGATGGCGCGCTCGCCGTCGGTGAGCGGCATGGCCACGCCGCGCCCGCCGGCGGCGAGGTTGCCGCGGGTCTCGCCGGCCATCGGGATGCGCGCCAGCGAGAACGGGATGACCTGCCCGCCGATCACCAGCACCCGCTTGTCGCCGCCGGAGATGGCCGGCAGGTAGGCCTGGGCCATGATGGTGCGGCGCTCGTCCTGGGTGAGGGTCTCGATGATGACGTTGCGGTTGGGATCGTCGGCGCGCACGCGGAAGATCTGGCTGCCGCCCATGCCGTCGAGGGGCTTGAGGATGGTGTCGCCGTGGGTGTCGATGAAGGCGTTGATGTCGACGGCGGCGCGGGCCACCCGGGTGGCCGGCGTGAACTGGGGAAACTCGGTGATGGCGAGCTTCTCGGAGTGGTCACGGATCGAGCGCGGGTGGTTGAAGATGCGCGCGCCGGCCTGCTGGGCGCGTTCGAGCAGCCAGGTGGCGGTGACGTATTCGAAGTCGAAGGGCGGATCCTGGCGCATCAGCACGGCGTCGAAATCCGTGAGCGGCATCACCGCCTCGGCGCCGCTGGGGGCGTACCAGGCGTGGTCGAAATCCGACACGCCGATGGGCAGGCAGCGGGCCGAGACCACGCCGCCTTCCCAGATCAGCGCTTCGCGCTGGATGGCGAAGAGCTCGTGGCCGCGGCGGGCGGCCGCCCGCATCATGGCGATGCTGGAATCCTTGTAGGCCTTGAGCTTGTCGAGGGGGTCGAGGATGAAGGCGAATTTCATCGGGCGGTTCCGTCAGGCGGTGGCTTCTTCGAGGAGCAGCGGCTCGGTTTCCTCGATCTCGACCGAGGCGGCGAGGAGCGCCAGCCGGGCCACCACGCCGTAGGCGTAGAAGCGGTTGGGTGGCGCGTCGGGGCTCTGGTTGCAGTCGGGCAGGCTGCACGGGGCCTCGAAGGCCAGCGGCTCGAAGTGCATGCCGGGGGCGTTGAGGTTCTCGTCGCGGCCGCGCTGGGTGTGGACGCGGTAGAAGCCGCCCACCACGTAGTGGTCCATCATGTAGACCACCGGCTCGGCCACCGCGCCGTTGAGGGTTTCAAAGGTGTGCACGCCTTCCTGGATGATCACGTCGTGGACCTCCAGCCCTTCCTTCACCACGCTCATCTTGTTGCGCTGCTTGCGGTTGAGCCCGATCAGTTCGGACGCGTCCTTCACCGTCATCACGCCCATGCCGTAGGTGCCGGCGTCGGCCTTGACGACCACGAAGGGCTCGTCGGTGACGCCGTATTCCTGGTACTTGGTGCGGATCTCGCCAAGCATCTTCGAGACCTTGTCGGCGAGTTCCTGCTCGCCGGTGCGGGCGTGGAAATCCAGGCCCGAGCAGGTGTCGAAGGCCGGGTTGATGCGCCACGGGTCGATGCCGATGGCCTCGCCGAAGTCGCGGGTGACGCGGTCGTAGGCGGCGGCGTGGTTGGACTTGCGGCGGGCGTGCCATCCAGCGTGTACCGGCGGGATCACCCACTGGTCGTGGAGATCCTTCATCAGCGCCGGGATGCCGGCGGACAGATCGTTGTTGAGGAGCACCGCGCAGGGGTCGAAATCCTTCACGCCGAGGCGGCGGCCGTTGCGGATCAGCGGCTCCAGGGTGAGGGTGGCGCCGTTGGCGAGCTCGACCACGGTGGGCTCGGTGATCTCGGGCAGCAGGCTGCCGAGGCGCACTTCGAGGCCGGTGAGCCGCAGGATCGACACCAGCTTGGCCACGTTCTGGAGGTAGAACTGGTTGCGGGTGTGGTTCTCGGGCACCAGCAGGATCGACCGGGCGCCGACGCAGATGCGCTCGATGGCGGCCTGTGCTGCCTGCACGCACAGGGGCAGGAAGGCGTCGTTGAGGTTGTTGAAGCCGCCGGGGAAGAGGTTGAGATCCACCGGCGCCAGCTTGAAGCCGGAGTTGCGCAGGTCGGTGGAGCCGTAGAAGGGCGGCAGGTGTTCCTGCCACTGGGTGCGCATCCAGCGCTCGATCGCACAGGCGTTGTCGAGGAAATGCTTTTCCAGCTCAAGCAGTGGGCCGGTGAGCGCGGTGGTGAGATGGGGGACCATGGAGACCTCGCGGACTGTTCTCGAAGGGGCGATGCGTCGGGTGGTTTGCGGCGCAGCAGCACCGTGGACCCGCGCGGCCCGTGATTGTTCTGGCCGGATGTTACACCATCCGTCCGGCACCCCCGGAGGGCCTCAGCCCGGCGCCGGCAGGAAGGCGCGGAAGCGCCCGGGCAGCGGCGCGTTCTCGAGGCTGCGCTGGGAGAACAGGTAGCGCCCGTCGCAGACGAAGCCCAGATCGGCCCAGTCGACACCGTTGAGGGCGTCACGGAAGGCCTCCAGATCCACATCCGGGCGATGGGGAAAGACGCCCAGCACGGCGCCGTCGAAGTTCGTGCACGGGTGTACGAAGAAGGGGTTGGGGCGGCGGGTCTTGGTGTTCACGTAGATCCGCGGGGCGTCGGTCTGGGGGTAGCTGCGGCCCCAGTGCCACCAGTTGGTCTCGTCGAAGTTGCGGATGCGCCGGGCGATCAGGGCGTCCCGGTGGGGCAGCAGCGCCTCGGGGGTCGGGGCGTCCGGTTCGCACCAGATCATCCGGCGGGTCTGGCCGGTGCGGGCGGTGGCCGAAGTGACGAAATCCCGGTTGCCGTGGGCCTCGCTGGCGTAGACCGCGTCCAGCCCCGACACCGCGCCCACCTTCACGCTCGCCACGTCGGCCAGGCTCAGGCCGTACTCGCCATGGGAAAACAGCAGGTGGCCGGCGGTTTCGAGGAAGTTGCGCCGCTGCCACTGGGGGTGTTCGAGGCTGTGGGCGAGGTCGTCGCCCTGGCTGATCCGCGCCCAGGCGGTGTGATGGCCGGTCTCGCCCAGTTCGTAGCGCCAGATCAGGCAGTTGGGCAGGGCGTCGGCAAACACCCGGGCGTCGCCCAGCTCGATGGCGTGGGTGATGGTGCCGCGCTGGTGCAGCCAGCGGTTGAGCGCCCGGGCGCTGGTGGATTTGAGGAAGTCCCGCGGGGTGATGAAGATCAGCTCGCCGCCCGGCCGCAGGTGGCGCACGCACTTCTCGATGAAGAACAGGTAGAGATTGCTGCGCCCGTCGAAGCCGTCCCGACGCAGCAGCGCGCGGGTGGAGGGCGCGATGTCCCGGTAGCGCACGTAGGGCGGGTTGCCGATCACGGTGTCGAATTTCTCGTCTTCGGGGTAGGCGAAGAAGTCGATGTTGTGGGCGCCCGGCGGGCAGTGACGGGGATCGAACTCGATCCCGACCGCGTGATGCAGCACGCGCAGGAAGGCGCCGTCGCCGCAGGAGGGCTCGAGCACCCGACCGGTGTTCTGGCGCAGGCGCAGCATCGCGCGCACCACCGGCTCTGGCGTGAACACCTGACCGAGGCTGGCGATGTCGGTCTGGACTGGCGGGGACGCGGTCGGCGGGGGCGGGGGCAGGGCAGTGTGGGCCATGGGGCAGGCGGCGGCGCGAGGGTCTGGCGCGCATTGTGCAGGAAGCGGAAGCACGGGGCCAGCGCTGCCCAAGCTGAGAACAAAAGGCGGTTATACGGGCTGAATATGTCCCGGCGAGTGTGTATAACACTACGTCATCGAAACGCCAGACAGACCGGGCCAGACCGGGGCATAATGCGACACTGTTAAGCGTAATCGCCTGAAACCCGCATGAATGCTTGTTTTAGGTATTCTGGAAATTGCAAGGGCATTTTATGGATCTCACCTCGGGCAGGCGTTTGTCACTGCCTTTCGTGCTGCGTGGCCAGCGCCGTTTCGCGGTGCCGCTGAACCTCTCCGTACGCCAGACGACGCTGGTCGACGTGCTGGCCGGCAACGCCCGCGAGCTCGCCGCCCAGCCTCTGCCGGCCGGGCTCGATGGTCATCTGCTGTGCGGCGTGGTCGATCAGGGCTGGCGCACCCACAGCGTGCTCGACGACCGGGTGATGTACGTGGTGAAGCGCGACGCGTGGCATTACCTTGCCTGGCCCGGTAGCTACGAGGCCTACCTGGAAGGCCGCTTCTCGGCCAAGACCCGCGAATCCTTCGCCCGCGACGAGGCCCGCTTTGCCGAGGCCTTCGGGGAAAATGGGGGGCGGCTCGACATCCAGGACTTCCGCACCCCGGCCGAGGTCGAGGCCTTCGTCCGGCACGCGGCGATCGTGAGCCCCGGCTATGCGCCCGGCAGCGAGCTGCGCGATGCGGCAGCCGAGGGGCGCCTGCATGGCCTGGTGCTGTTTGCAAAGGGCGCGCCGGTGGCCTTCGTGTGCCTGCGCGCGGTGGGTGACACGTTGCAGTACACAGGTGGTGGCGAGCGGGATGACTTCCGTCAGTGGTCTGCGGGGACGATCCTCCATCTGGCGGCGCTCCGCCTGCTGTTTGCGGATGGCTGTTTCCGGCTGCTGGATTTCCGTCCTGGCGAGAGCGAGGTGAAGCGCCAGTTCGCCAACGGTTCGCTGCGCGCAGCAACGGTGTTGCAATTGAAACGAACTTTGTTTCATAGGCTACTGCTGGGGGCGCATGCCCTGCTGCAGCGGCGGGATGAGGACAACACCGCGACCGAGGCCGTCAGCGAAGAAATCCAGACCCTGTTGGGCGAGCGGGCCTGACTCCGGCTGCGGGGCCGGGGCTCAGGCCGGCAGGAAGCGCATCAGCAGTTCGTTGAGGAAGTGGCGGCCGCGGGTGGTCGGGCGGATCGTCTCGCCGTCCACCTCGATCAGGCCTTCGGCCCGGGCCTTGATCAGCCCGGCTTCGACGGCCTCGAAGGGCAGGCCGGTGCGCTCGGCAAACAGGCGCTTCGGGAAGCCCCGGTTGAGGCGCAGGGCGTTCATCATGAACTCGAAGGGCAGCTCGGCGGCGCCAATGGTGCGCCGCTCCTGCACGAAGCTGCCGTCCTGGCGGGCGGCGAGATAGGCGGCCGGGTGCTTGGGCCGCGTCTCGCGGACGATGCCTTCGTGGGACGACAGCTTGCCGTGGGCGCCGGCGCCGATGCCCAGGTAGTCGCCAAACGTCCAGTAATTGAGGTTGTGCCGGCACTCGCGATTGGGCCTGGCGAAGGCCGAGGTCTCGTAGTGGATGTAGCCGGCGTCGCCCAGGCGGCCTTCGATGTGGTCCTGCATGTCGGCCGAGGCGTCCGGATCGGGCACCTCCGGCGGGTTGGCGGCGAAGGCGGTGTTGGGCTCCAGCGTCAGGTGGTAGCACGACAGATGCGTCGGGCCCAGGGCGAGGGCGGTGGCGAGATCGGCTTCGGCTTCGGCCAGGGTCTGGCCGGGCAGGGCGTACATCAGGTCGAGGTTGACCGCCTCGAAGTGGGTGAGCGCGGCCTCGGCGGCGGCGATGGCGTCGGCCCGGCCGTGGATGCGCCCGAGGGCCTTCAGGTGGCGCTCGTCGAAACTCTGGATGCCCACCGACAGCCGATTGACGCCCGCCTCCCGGAAGGCCTTGAAGCGCCCCGAATCCACCGTTCCCGGGTTGGCTTCGAGGGTGATCTCGGCCAGCGGATCAAGCTGCACCCGCATGCGGATGGCGGTGAGGAGCGTGTCCAGCCCCTCGGGGCTCATCAGGCTGGGCGTGCCGCCGCCGATGAAGATGCTGTGAACGCGCCGGCCCCAGATCTGCGGCAGCGCGCCTTCCAGGTCGGCGACGAGGGCTTCGATGTAGGCCGCCTCGGGGATGCCTTCGTCCTTCACCGCGTGGGAATTGAAATCGCAGTAGGGGCACTTGCGCACGCACCACGGGTAATGCACGTACAGGGCCAGCGGCGGCGACGCGGTGAGGCGCGATTCCCACGGGCCGGCGGCAGGCTGCACCGGCCGCGCGGGAGCTGCGGCGATCGGGATGATGCGGGGTTCGGACATGCAGGGCGTCAGGCGGCTTCGGCGCGGAGCTTGTCGAGGAGCTGGCGGAAGGCCGAGCCGCGGTGGGACAGGACGTTCTTGAGCTCGGCGGGGATCTCGGCTGCGGTCTGCTCGAGATCGGGCACCAGGAACAGCGGGTCGTAGCCAAAGCCGGCTTGGCCGCGGGGCGCGTCGAGGATCACGCCGCGCCACTCGCCGGTGGTGATGAGCGGCTGCGGGTCGTCGGCGTGGCGGACGAGGGCCAGCGCGCAGTAGAAGCGGGCGCGGCGGTCGGCCTGGCCGGCGAGGCGTTCGAGCAGGAGATCGTTGTTGCGCTGGTCGGACTTGGGCTCGCCGGCAAAACGCGCCGACAGCACGCCGGGCGCACCGCCGAGGGCGTCGACGCACAGCCCCGAGTCATCCGCCAGGGCCGGCAGGCCGGTGGCGCGGGCGGCGTGGCGGGCCTTGGCGATGGCGTTTTCGACGAAGCTGGGGTGGGGCTCCTCGGCTTCGCTCACGTTGAAGGCCGATTGCGGCAGCACCTCGATGCCCAGCGGGGCAAGCAGGGCGGCGAGTTCCTTGAGCTTGCCGGCGTTGCCGCTGGCGAGGACGAGCTGTTTCATGGCGGGCTTCCTTCCCGGCGCTCAGGCGATCCCGAGGGCCTTTTTCTGTTCGATGACCAGTTGGGCTATGCCGTCGCCGGCAAGTTCCAGCAGGGCGTCGAGTTCGGCGCGGGAGAAGGGCGTGCCTTCGGCGGTGCCCTGGACTTCGACGAAGCCGCCGGCGCCGGTCATCACCACGTTCATGTCGGTCTCGCAGTCGGAATCTTCGGGGTAGTCCAGGTCGAGCACCGGCACGCCCTTGTAGATGCCCACCGAGATGGCGGCGACGAAATCACGCATCGGGTTGGCGGGCAGCTTGCCGGCCTTGACGAGACCGTCGAGGGCATCGTGCACGGCCACGCAGGCGCCGGTGATCGACGCAGTGCGGGTGCCGCCGTCGGCCTGCAGCACGTCGCAGTCGATGGTGATCTGGCGTTCGCCCAGGGCGGTCATGTCCACCACCGCGCGCAGGCTGCGGCCGATCAGGCGCTGGATCTCCTGGGTGCGTCCGCTCTGCTTGCCCTTGGCGGCTTCGCGCGGGCTGCGGGTGTGGGTGGAGCGGGGCAGCATGCCGTATTCGGCGGTCAGCCAGCCCTGGCCCTTGCCGCGCAGGAAGGGCGGCACCGATTCCTCGACGCTAGCGGTGCACAGCACCCGGGTGTCGCCGAACTCGATGAGCACCGAACCCTCGGCGTGGCGGGTGAAGCCACGGGTGATGCGGATCGGGCGAAGCTGGGCGGGGGTGCGGCCGCTGGGGCGGGCGAAGGGCGTGTTGGGCTGGGTCATTTGAATTTATGAATGGTTTTTTCAGGTTTTGGCTGAGATCCTTGTGCGGTGCAGGTTTCGAGGGTTCTCGAAATTTCTGGCTACACGTCTAGCTACACACCGGTCGGGCCGTTTGACCGTATTGTAGCCATTGGATAGACCGGTGACTTGCCGGCGGCGGATTTTTCACCTGCCGGGGATTCAGCGGCTGGCGCAAGCTCGTTTGACGCTGGCCGGAGAGATGTCGAAGTGCTCGGCCGTTGCCTTGATACTGGCGGAGTTTGCGGCCCGCCAAGCGGTGACGGCGGAGTCATCCACGGTTTTCTTCCGCCCCAGGTGCTTGCCTTCCGCTCTCGCCCGCTCCAGACCGGCGAGTTGGCGCGCCTTGAGGTTCTCCCGCTCCAGTTCGGCTACTGCCGCCAGCATCGTCAGCATGAGTTTTCCGGCAGGGGTCGCCAGGTCGAAGCCTTCCCGCATCGAGACGACGGAAACGCCCTTGGCCTTCAGCGCTTCGACGGTGTTGAGCACGTCGATAGTGTTGCGGCCGAGGCGGTCGATGGCTGCGACAACGACGGTATCCCCTTCGCGCACGTAGGCCCGCAGCGCGGAGAGCCCTTCCCGCTGGGTGGCGGCAACCGTGCCGGACACGCCGTCATCGGCGAACCACTTCGATACCGCGTAGCGGGCGGCGATGGTGCGGCGCTGGTTCTCGCAGGTCTGGTCGTCGGTCGAGACGCGGGCGTAGGCAACGACGGTGGTCATGGTGGGCCTCTATCTGGCGCAAAATGTATGGCTCAGATATTAACGTGGCTCAAAATTGAAAACAACTGTTTTGAGCTATGTTTGAGGAGGCCGTTCGGGCGTAGCTCAAAAGGTATGGTTTTTGATCTACTCGGAATGTTCACATCGGGCCAGAAAGCACAACGCCGGGGCATGCCCGGCGCTGTTTGTTGAGTCGTAGGCCTACGCCGCCCGCTTAAGGTGCATGTCCACGTGAATGTCGTCGAAGGGGCACACCAGCCCGCCACGCTCTGTGCGTTCGACCAGCCCCAGATCTACCAATGCCCCTGCATCCTCATGGACGCGTTTCACGTCGCGCTCCAGGCGGCGGGCAAGCTCTCGAACGGCGATCTCCCCAGCCCCTTGCAGGGCGTACAGCATCTCCCAGCGCTTCTCGGTCAGGCGTGAGAAGAACTCGGCCGGGCTCTCAAAGTTCAGGGTTTCGCCCTGGTAGCTGTCAGCGGCGAAGGCGCCACGTGCGGCAGCGCGCAGGGCAGAACGCCAGTCCGGTTTGATCGTCACGGTCAGTGTTCGCTTTTCCATCGCTCCACCTCCTGAATGAAGTCATCGATCAGTCGTTCAACATCCACGAAGACGTAGGACTCTTCGTGGTCACCGAAGTGCTTGTGATCACCTTTGCCCCGTTCGTTGTCGAAGCCGACCACCCTCCGGCCAGACATTCGGTTGACAGAACAAGGAATGTGCAAGATGATGCAGGTTGACAATGTTGTCTTATTGCAAGGTTGTGCTCATGCCCACACTTCCCTGGCTGTCCCATGCGGATCTTACCGCAGAGCGTCTTAGCATCCTTGCCGAAGGATTGCTCAATATCCGTCACGACACGTTTGCCGAGCTGGCGACTCGCTTCGACGACAACTACAGTCGCGGATGTACGACTTTCGGCCGGCAGCGTCAGTGGCTCATGCAACTGGCTACGTCTGGCCGTTATTCTTGGCTTACTTTGGCAAGCCCAGCAATGGACTTGACCGTCAACATCGGAGTCATTCCCGTTCGTTTTTTCACAGACGATCATGACAGCCCAAAGAAGCACGGTTATTTCCGGCGCAACGAGGTTGACTGTCTTTTTTCACCGGACGAGACTGAGCCAGTCCTGTTTCGTTTCGTTGTTGAACCGGCTGCGACAGCGGACGACGAGGACCGCGTTTTCTTTCTTGGTCATAACGCGTTCAACGAGGTCGTAGTCGAGTGGCAGTATCGGCCTAAGACTGCAGTCATCGTGCCGGTGGACGCTGAAGTCCCTGCAGCGGTAGTTCAATCGGATGCTGAAGTTGGTCTCAAGTCTTCTGGCAACGAACAGGATGCTGAAGCTAGTGGCAGTCGCTGAAGGAAATGAACCAGCAATTTAATGGTGCAAATATGAGACTTGCCCGTGTTTTTCATGGGCTGTCTCTAGATGATCTGGCGGGGCTAGTTGGCAAGTCCCGTCAGTTTCTGCACAAACTCGAAACGAACGGCTCTGCGGAGCCCACCGCAGAACTTGCCACTGAGATTTCGCAACATCTGGATGTGACCACTGACTTTCTCTATTTGCCAAGCGCCGATGCGCTTAGGGAAGAGAACGTCCACTTTCGGAAGCTTTTCACTACTCGATCTCTCGTCAAACAGGCTGCGATGGCAAAGGCCGAGATGTTCATGCGATTGGTTGGTTTTTTGGATGCTCATCTGGAGTTGCCCCCAGTATCCATTCCGACCGTGACGGGCGTCGAGACTGCTGATGAAATCGAGCAAGCTGCAGAGAAATGTCGACGGTACTGGGAGCTCGGTTTAGGGCCTATCGACAACATGGTTCGTGTTGCTGAACGTGCAGGTGCAATCGTTACTACGTTTAGCTCTGTGTCTGCGGAGGTCGACGCTCTTTCATACGCCGCCGGAAGGCCGATAATTGTTCGCAACGACGCAAAACCGAGTGCGTGCCGACAGCGTTTTGATATTGCGCATGAGATTGGTCACTTTGTTTTACACCAAGGTTTGCAGACGGGTTGTCGAACGACGGAATCGCAAGCGAATCGGTTTGCCAGTGCGTTCTTGTTGCCCCGAAGCATGATGGCAGCTCACTGGCCAAAGCCAAGGGGAAGCCGCCTTGATTGGGTTGGCATGAGCAAGTTCAAGCTAACTTGGAAAGTTAGTAAAGCGGCCATGTTGTATCGAGCTAGACAGTTGGATTTGATAGACGATGCACAGTACAAGTCCGGCGTTATCACGTTGCGGCGTACAGGCGAGGCGCTCTCAGAGCGAGAGGATAGCCAAATACAACTGGAGCAGCCCACGATGGTTCGGCAAGCGCTTGAGGTTTTGTTTCGTCAAGGTGGGAAGACGTTTTCCGCCCTTTCCCAAGAACTCGGATGGTCTGACATGTTGCTTGAAGAGGTCGCAGGCAGTCAGCTTCCATCAAGAACGAAGCAGACTGCAGATATTGTGTCGTTAGCCGACTTCAGAAGAAAGGCGTAAAGTTAGTTGAATCGGATGGCGCCGGGTTATAGCCGGCGCCGCACAGTCTTAAATCAGGCTGATTGCCAAGAGTGGGCCAATACTTCTACGCCTTAAACCGCCACTTACGTTTAGGTCGTCGGCTCAGTATTTTCATCCGACCGCCCTCCACGCCAGGGTTACTCATTGAATGCGCTAGCCTTGGGTGTTTTCGCGTATTAGCCCTCCCACATATGTTGTAACTCCGGCTCTCCACCAGTGAAGTCTTGGCAGCACAACCCCAGACGCTGTCAGCTTTCACTATGGCGAGGTCGCCCCCGAATCGGTCGCCTCAATCATTTCCAGCTTCGCACCGCACGAATAGATGCCGGCGTGCTTCGAGATGATTGGAATGATCCCGCTATGGACCACGTACGCAAAGATTGCCTACTCCACCTTCAACGCATGAGTCGAGACGGTCGGTGAGAAGCCATCGTTTCGCAGTGCGCGGACCGACTGGCTAAGGTGAAAGTCGGAGGACGCCGACTGAGGCGTGCTGGAAGGCACAGCCACCCCTTTGATTACCACCACAGACCCAAGGTGAAACCACCGCCGCCGAGTCTGGCGCCCGCCGTTACCCGTTCTATCCGTTGAACTACGGAGTGGATTGATTTGCCGGAGGGCGTGTTCGTGAGTTCGAATCTCACCGCCCATCGGCGCCCTGTTTAGGGCGGTCGCGCTGGTAGAACTCTGGAATCACAATCCAGTGCTCTACCCCGCCAAGAAACCAAACCCCGGATACGCCCCATGCACGCACTGCCAAAACTGCCAAAAGCCCCTTCAGGCAGTTTTGGCAGTGCTCATCATGTGTGCATGGGCAGAATTTTCCCGGCGCCTCAATGCGGCTTGGCGGCTGGCACCGACTTCGGATTGACCACGTACAGCGTCTTCACCCGGCCGCGTGTCGGTTCATGCCACGCCTCCAGGTGCCCGAGTTCCACCAGCAACTCCAGCGCTTCGGCCACGCGCTTCTGATCAGCCAGCCCTGACCACCCCGGCCGCCACACGTCCCGGCTTCCAAACCCCTCCCGCGCCAGATCCCCTTTCCGCACCCGCTCCAGAATCCGCCGTGCCGTGTCCGCCTCGCCGTCGTGGGCGATGCCGTAGCAGCGCCGTGCATGCGTCTGCAGGTAGGCGGACCAGTGCAGCGCCCGCAGGGTGGAGGCGAAGCCCACCGGGCCGGTGTGGCCGTCCGCCAAGTGGAAGGTGAGGGCCAGCGCCGGCACCAGCTTGCGGTACTTCGCCAGGTGCGATTCCAGGGCGGGGTACAGGTCGCCCGTGCGTAGATCCGCCTCGAAGCCGGTGCGCCATTCGGTGAAGGCCTCCAGGGCTTCTGGGTCGAAGCGCAGGAAGGGCGGGCCGTCCTCGCCTTCCAGCTCGGCACCCCGCGCCAGCGGGTCGAAGCCATCCAGATCCGCGAACACACCGAAGGCGGCATCCTTGGCGGGGCCGTCCGGGTAGCGGTCGACGTTCTTCCACTTGCCGCCCGTCTCGGGCCACACCAGCAGGCCGAAGCGGGCCAGCATCCCGTCGTCCGACGCACCGCCGCGCATGGCCGCCCGTAAATACTCACCCAAGGGGCCGGGCTGGGCGCCGCCCACCACGCCCAGGCACACCGCCGGCACCCGGCGATGGCCGCGGGCGATGCGGTCGAAGGTCCATCCGTCCTTGCCGTTCCAGCCGGTCATGAGGAAGGCGCGCAGCTCGGTCGCGTCCTCCCGATCCAGGCCGGCCAGCCAGCCGGGCAGTTCATCCCGCACCACCAGCAGGCCGCGGGGGTTCTCGATGAGCTTTTCCGCCAGGGCTTCGACGGTGGCGGACGCCACCGTGTAGCGGCGCAGCGTGGGCGCCTCTTCCTCTTCTGCACCCAGAAAGCTCGCAACGTCCACGAGCGCATCAGGGTTCTTGCGTAGCGCCTTGGTGGCTTCAGACCGGCGAGCGTCTGCCCGAGCCTTGGCTATCTCGGTCTCGGCCTTCCACTGCCCTTGGGCGGCGGTCCATTCCTCCAGGGCGCGGGCCTCCAGGCGGACCAGCGGGGCAAGGGCCGCCATCATGGCCGGGCTCTTCATCATCCCCGGCCGGCCGACGATGCAGCCCCACAGGTTGGGAAACTCCTGCCAGTCGCTCCGGGCCTGTGGCCGGATCGCGCAGCGTCGGCCGATCAGGTTGCCCAGGGCGGCCACCATCGGCACGGCGACGAAATCCGGAGGGCACTGCATGCGGTCGGCTACGTCCGCCACCCAGGGGCGCAGACGATCGGGAAGCATGGCGTAATCGAACGGGGCAACCGGGGCGAGGCCTTCCGGGATGGGCTGCGGATCAGGCCACGAGGCCGCGGGCCAGGTGCGGGGGTCGCCCAGCGCCGGGGCCAGGGCGGCCCGTTCGGTGCGTGTGGCGGGCTCGAAGGTCGGGGCCTTCATGGCTGCACCTCCACCCCGCGGCCCGCACTCACGACGAAGCGCGCAGCGGGTGTGTGATCGGGTTGTAGGACGATCAGCCGTTTGGGCTGCACCGCGACCAGCTCGGCCAGGAGGTGGCGCAGACGGTCGGAGTCTGGGTCGGGCTCTGTCACCACCAGCACCGACAGGGCCGCCAGGTAACGCCAATCGAGGCGACAGGGGTGCATGTCGGGCGGGCAGCAGATCGCGAGCCCCAAGGCCGTGACCGGCGCCACCGGCCAGCGGTCGAGATAGACCACCACCTGCCGGTGGGTTGGCACCAGATCGCGGGCGCGGGCATCGGCAAGATCACGGGCAAAGGCCGGCAGGCGCCGGCCCGGAGCGCACCGCCAATAGATGCGCGGGTCGGAATGCGGGGCGGTCATGGCGTCACCCCCGGCGCAGCCAGGCGCAAGGCGTCGGCGAGGGCATCGAGGGCACGCCCGCAGGCTTCAACACGGGCCGGGCTGGTGTCGGCCAGCACGCCCACCGTGAGAAAGCCCGAATCGATCCAACCGGCTACCTCGGCGGCGGCCAGGTAGAGGGCCGGGGCGGCGGCAATCAGGGCTTCGTTGGCGTCGGCCTCTTCGAGCGTGCCGGGGCCGGAGAACACTTCGCAGATCGTCACCAAGCGCCCGCCACGATCCGCGGCAATGGTGCGGTGACCGATGCGGCGCCAGGGTGCCGGAGTGAATGCCGGGGCGGTCATAGCAGCCCCCGTTCTGCAAAGCTGGTCACGCTCAGCGCTCCCCCAACGATCAGGTGGTCGAGCACTTTCACGTCGATGTGCGAGAGCGCCCACCGAAGCGAACTGGTCAGGTTCCTGTCAGCTGCGCTTGGCTCGAGAATCCCTGAAGGGTGATTGTGGGCGATGATGATCGCGGCGGCATTCACCTCGATGCAGCGCCTCACCACCTCGCGCGGGTGCACGGTCGTTTCGCTCAGGGTGCCAACAAAAAGCGGCTCGAAAGTAATCGGCCGGTGTTGCGTATCCAGAAAGATCGCATAGAAGACCTCGCGGCCTTCCTCAGCAAGTTCGAACATCAGGAAGTCCCGGACTGCGGACGGAGAGTCGAGAACCGACTTGCACGTCATCAAGCGCCGGGCGAGCACCTTGCGGGCACGCTCGATCAGCCTGTCTTCGCGGCTCAGGGCTGCCGGGTCCGGTGGCATGCGGCAAATGGGGGCGATGTACCGGACCGCAGGTTCTCGCATCAGAAAACGGGTTGCGCGGGCGGTAGCCATCATTCGCTCCTCGGGGGACGGCGTAAAAGCTCCTTGTGCAGCACCATCACCTCGTCAAGAAGTTCCGCGCAAGCCCACATGAAGCCTTGTCGCAGGTCGTCGTTCAACGACTGAAGCAGTTCATCGCCCTCCCCGTAGGTCAGTGCCAACATCCCCCTGAGCTGGTAGAGGCGGTTTTCAATATGGTTCTCGATTGATTCGTCCGGCACGTTCGGGGCGATGGTGTACAGGTCGCCATAGGACCCGCCGAAGGTTGGCGCAGCCGGTCGCTCAAGCGGGCTGTGTGCATCGGAGGCAGGAGGAAGGGTCCGCTTGCTCATTTTCCGGCCCTCCACGCGAAGGCCAGTCGCCAGGCCAGCACGGGGCCAACGAAGCGGCGCAAGACGCGGTACAGCCGGAGATTGAAGAGAGGGGAAGCGGGGGCGTGCAGACGCGCGCACGCAGCGGCATGGGTTGCCATGGTGATGCTCCTTCTTTGCGGTTAAAAATCCGCTCTCCAGCCGCCAAGCTGGGGGGCAGAACCGTGCAGGTTGGCGGACCGGTAAGAAGGAACCGGCAGGGTTTCCCCTCCCGCACGGCCCGCCCATAGGCGTCACCATGCTACGGACGTAAAAAAACCGCTCAGGGCGGCAAGTCCGCCTTCTTAAACCGGGCCGCCAAGCCCGTGCTGCTGTTGTTTCAGCAACGGAAGAATGATCGTCCTGGAGTGTGGGTGCTGTCAACGCCCGTATTCAAACCTGCTCCGGGTTGCACATCACGTGCCGGGGATCTCCACGTCATCTAATCGGTATTCTTCACCGTTGTAGTGGCAGGAGGTGGCTCGATGGATACCGAGATAGATTGGCCGACTAAACCCTGCAAGCACTGCCATGCGGTGAGGCATTGGGGCATCCGGCGTTACATCAACCTTGGCGGGTCGCAACAGTTCGTGGTGGTTTGCGAATGGTGCGGGGCGCGAACGAATCAGTACATCAAGGCGAAAGTCATCCGTGCTCTGAATCTGATCGTGCCCGAAACGCTTCCCGACAGACCCCGCCACCGCTGCGTAGTCTGCAACGCCGACGGCGCCGAAAACCACCACTGGGCGCCGCAGGCACTCTTTGGGAGCGAGGCCGACCGCTGGCCTCAGTCCTACCTGTGCCCACGGTGCCACAAGCGATGGCACGACATCGTGACGCCGGGCATCAGCGCCCGGCGGGGCTTGTAGAGGGCGTGTCAGGATCGGCTGGCCAGCTCTGACAGCACCGAGACGACCGCTTCGGCGCTGGATTGGCCCACAACCTGTGCGGACACCGATCGCGTGTTGGTACGGAGATCGAGCCGAATGACGTTCATGGTCGAGGCCTGGGGGATTCTGCCCGTCAGCTTGTCGGCCAGGGCTTGAACGGCGTCATCGAGCGTGCGGCCGTAGGTGTTCTGGACGTTGCCGTAGGCGTCGAAGAACTGCGGTGCTGCGGCTTTCGCTGCCGATTCGCTCACCCCCAGCCCCTTCAGGCGGTCGGTAACGCCCTGCGGGGTGGGCACCGCCATCGAGATCACGTCACCGCTGCCGCTCGTTGCGAAAGCATTCCTTGCGGATGCAGCCGATTGAATCGCGGAGGCCGCCACCTGGTAGCTTCCGGCCACCTTGTCGGCCGCGGTCGCGGCATCGTTGGCCGCGTCGGAAAGCTCTCCGAAGGTGGATTTGAGCTCCTTCGTTTCGTACGAGAGCGCCTTCATCCGATCCGCCACCAGGTCGTATTTCTCCGCCTCCAGCTGCTTCGCCTTCACGCTTGCATCCATCACGGCGAGCTCCGCCTTCTTGGCTTCGGTGAGGCTGCCTGAGGCCTCGAGCTCGGCCCGCTTGGCCTTGGCAACCAGCGCCATGGCTTCAGCCTCTTTCCGGGCGGCTTCGGCCTGGGCTTCGTTGATCTGAAGCTCGATCCGCCACACGGCAATCTGGGCCTCGGCAATGTCCTTCTCGTTGCCGCGCTGCCTGGCGATTTCCAGAATGGTGTTGGCGCGGTACAGATCGTTCTGAAGCGCCGATTGCTGGAGGCCGGCTGCGCGGTGCTCCGCCTGCACGTGGCGCTCGGCTGCTGCGGTGGCGTCGGCCAAGGCGTCACGGTAAAGGGCAAGGGCTTTGGTCCGCTCTTCATCCGCTTTCCGCAGCTCCTTGGAAACGTCCGCGCCATTGGCGTTGAGGACGGTCAGCCGCTGATACTCGGTTTCGGCGGCCTGCCAGGCATCACGCAGGGCATAGACCTGTTTGCTTTGGTCGCCGTAGGCTTGGGCGCTCACCCGCGTTGCCTCGGCATGCACCCTGGCGGATTCGGCGGCAGCGGCGGCCTTGGCGGATTCCTCGTCCTTGAGCTTGGCCGACTCGCGGATCTTGTTGATCTCGTCCTGCTTGGCGTCGGTCAGCTTCTGCCCGGCGGAAACCTGGGCGTCAGCCTCGGCCTGCACTGCCGCCAACTGCGACGTGGCCACCTTGGCCTCAGCGTCGCGGGCAGCGGCAACTTTGGCCAGCGACTCGGCGTTCTTCTGGGCTGCCTTGGCGGAAACCTCCCGCTGTTGGGCTTCAGTCCCGAAGGCGGCAGCGAGCTCGAGCGCAGCCTTTCCCTCCGCCTCCCTGGCGGCCGCAGCCTTCTCCTGCTGGGCGGTGAACTTGGTGGCCGCAGTGGCCACCTCGGTATAGGCGGACGTGATGAGCAGGTACTTGGGAGAGGCTGCCGCGGCGGCGTCGCCCCCTTGCTTCACTGCGCTGCCGAAAGCCTGCTGTACCGCACCGGCCGTCGCCGTCTTGCTGGCGAGCTCGCTGATCCGCGCGGCCGATTCGTTGGCCATGCTGACGATCTCGTCCTTCGCCTTGCTCCACTCGCCGGTATTCATGGCTGCAGCGGCCGTTCCGGCGGTCTTGGCGATGAGACCAAAACCTTCCGCCACGGTGAGCAGGCCAGTGCCCATCACGAGCAGCACTTCCTTCACGGCGCCGAAGGTGAGGCCCACTGCCTTGACGACCACGTCGCTCTGGGCAATGCGTCCAACCGTCTCTTCGGCAGCCGACTTCAGGCTGTTCCACCCTGCAACGAAGCCTTCGGCCTGCTGGCCGGTGCCGTAAAGCTTGGTCAGTTGCTCGGCCATGCCGGGCAACAGATCTTCGGCCAGCACGCTGCCGGTTTCGACCATCTTGGTGAGCTGCTGCACCGTCACGCCAGCGCCATCGGCGGCGGCCTTCATGGCGCCTGGCAGGCGCTCCGCCAGCTGCCCCCGTAGCTCCTCCATGCTGATGGTGCCCTTCGATACCATCTGCCCCAGGGCCAGCATGGCGCTCTCGGTGTCGGCGCTGCTCTTGCCGAGCTTGCTCATGGAGCCGGAGACGGCCTCGAAAACGGCGCGGCCGCGTTCGCCTTCCAGCGCAGTACCCTTCACCGAAGCCAACCAGCTGGTATAGGTCTTAGCAGTGCTCTGCAGATCCAGCCCAAGGCGCTGGGAGGCCTCGGTGATGTAGCCGATCTCGGCCGCGGCTTTGCTGCCGCTGCCGGTGATGGCGCGCATGCTGCGGTTGAGGCTGTCGAAGTCGGCCGCCATGCGGGCCACTTCTTGTATGCCGAATGCAGCTGCGATCGAAGCTGCTATCGGCTTGACCGAAGAAACAAGACTTCCAATTGCCGATTTCGAGCGCCCCACCGATTCGGTGAGCGGGTCAGTTACGCCCGCCATCTCCGCGCGAAGCGCAGCGATTCGCTTTTGTCCTTCTGCAAAGGCTCGGTCGAAATCCTCTCCACTTACCTTGGCGCTGGCGCCCAGCGTGACAAAACCCTGCTGTATCTTGAGGATTTCAGCCTGGATTTGCGCCGAGCTGCGAATGCCTGTTGCTGCAAAAGCGTCAGAAAGCGCATTCCGGCGCCGGGCTGCAAAGGCTTCAATCTCTGCTGCTTCACGCTGCTTTTGCGCCGCAGCAGCCTTCGAGGCTGCCTGTGCCTCGGCGTAAGCTTTCTTCTCGTATTCAAGAAGCTCTTGCGCTGCGAGACGCTGCCGCGCCTTGCTGGCTTCGACGATGCGGGCAAGCCTGTCCTCTTCAGCCGCAGCTTCACGTTCAGCAGCGATCTTTTTTTCGGATTCAGCAGCAGACTCTTCAAGTGCTGCCTTGTGAGCGGCCAGCGCAGAGGATGCGTTCTTGAGCGCAGTTGAAAGCCTGTCCTGCTCTCCGGCAAGATCCTTCGTATTGATACCAGCGGCTGACGCTGCCGTGCGCACCTCATTCAGTTGCGCCTTTTGACGATCCCAGTACCGCTCTGACGAAGCGAGTTCCCGATTTGCTCCTTGCAACGCAGATTCGAGCAGCCTGATAGCATCTTTGCTCGCGCCTGCTGCCCGGGCGTCGTTCAGCTGCCGGTTGAGCAGCTCGACTTCTTGCCTGCTTTCGACAAATGCAGAACGCGCTGATTTTGCAGCATCGATAGCTGCGAGCCTGTCCGAATTTTTGTGTTTGAGGCATAACGTAGTCCCGGAAAGGAATGGTTATGCCAAGGAAGAAACAGAAACAGCCGCTGCCTGCGGTTG
>NZ_BSPX01000069.1:20490-27300 GCF_030161255.1 Zoogloea oryzae | reverse complement strand
CGTACTGCGTCGCCGAGTTGCGCCAGCAGCGTGTTGCGGCCGCGGGCTTCGAAGCGGGCCTCGAAGCCGAGCCCGCTGTCGCTCCACAGGGCGCCGTGGGTCAGCCGCCCGGACAGGGCGCGCTGGAAGGTTTCGGCCGGGCAGTCGAAGAGCTGCGCGAAATCCACGCCGGCATCCCGGCCCGGCGCCAGCTGCAGCAGCTGGCGGGTGGTCTGGTTGGCGCCCAGCAGGCGGCCGTCCCCGTCGAAGGCCATCATGCCGGCGAGCGGCGTGGCGAGCAGCTCGGTGCGGGTGTGGAAGCTCAGCAGCAGGGCGCCGTCGAGGGCTTCAAGCATGCGCCGCTCGACGGCGCGGGCGGCGATGGCCAGCGGCTCGAGCACGGTGATCGGGCTGCCGTCGCAGTAGCGGGTGGCGTCGAGGATGCCGGCCAGCTCGCCGGCCGGGTCGAACAGCGGCACCGACGCGCAGGCGAAGGGGCGGACTTCGTCGAGGAAGTGCTCGGCTGCGCGGATCACGATGGGCTGGCGTTCGACCAGCGCGCAGCCAAGGCCGTTGGTGCCGATGTCGGCCTCGCGTATTGAGCGGCCGATCTGGAAGATCTGCCCCATGTTGCCAAAGGCGCTGCCGGTGCCGCACAGGGCCTGCACCACCAGGCCGTCCGGATCGGTGCAGACGATGCCCCAGCTGCCGCGGGTCATGGCGGCGCGCAGCTTCTCCATCTCGGGCAGGGCGCAGGCGACGAGGCACCGGTTGCGCTCGGTGACGGTCTGGGTCGTCTGGCGTGACACCGGGGTCAGCACGCGTTCGTCGTGGGTGCGCAGGCCGTGGCCCAGGGAGCGTTCCCATGAGCGGATGACCGGGGCGCTCACCAGTCCGGCGGGGGCTTCCCCTTTGTCAAAGAACAGCCTGCGCCCGTGCGCCAGCCGCGCCTCGAACGAGGCGAGCATTTCTCCCATGGTGTCTCCTCCATGTGGCCAGTTGCGAGTCAACCGGATACACCGCCGTTGACTCGTTTCAAGTCAGTCCTGCCTGCCGCCGTGGCGCCGGGGGTGCCCCAGGCGTGACGTCAAGAGACTGATTTTTAGTGGTTATTCGTATTTTATCGGCCCCGGCACGTTTGCTGCTGTTGAACTCCTGCAGGACCGGGTGCGCGTTTCGCTGCAGGGTCGGAACGCGTTCCACATTAAAGAACTTCAACGAACGAAGTCAATCAGGAGACAACATGCCCTCATCCCTTTCCCGCCCTCACGTCTGTCTTGCCCTTGCGTTGGTGGCGGCCCTCTCGTGTCAGACCACGTTCGCGGCGCCGCCCAAGGGCTCGCCCGAGCACATCGCGGCCGTCACCGGCAACATCGACGAACGCGCCGTGCGAAGCAACGCCGCCCGCACCGCCGACTGGCCGGCCTACGGCCTCGATTACGCCGAGACGCGCCACAGCAAGCTCGCCGAGATCAACGCCGGCAACGTGGGCAAGCTCGGCCTCGCGTGGACCTACAACCTCGAATCGACCCGCGGCGTCGAGGCCACCCCGCTGGTGGTGGACGGCATCATGTATGTCACCGCCTCGTGGAGCGTGGTGCACGCGGTGGACGTGCGCACCGGCAAGCGCCTGTGGAGCTACGACCCGAAGGTGCCCCGCGAGTACGCCCAGAAGGGCTGCTGCGATGTGGTGAACCGCGGCGTGGCGCTGTACAAGGGCAAGGTGTTCGTGGGCACCTTCGACGGCCGGCTGGTGGCGCTGGATGCCGCCACCGGCAAGCCGGTGTGGGAGAAGGACACGGTGGAAGATCGCACCCGGCCCTACACGGTGACCGGCGCGCCGCGGGTCATCAAGGGCAAGGTCATCATCGGCAACGGTGGCGCCGAATACGGCGTGCGCGGCTATCTCACCGCCTACGACGCCGAGACCGGCGAGCAGAAGTGGCGCTGGTACACCGTGCCGGGCGACCCGTCCAAGCCCTTCGAGAACGAGGCGATGGCCAAGGCCGCCAAGACCTGGGACCCGGCCGGCCAGTGGTGGGTGACGGGCGGCGGCGGCACCGCGTGGAACAGCATCACCTACGACCCCGAACTCAACCTGATGTACGTGGGCACCGGAAACGGCTCGCCGTGGAACCACCGCAAGCGCAGCCCGGCCGGCGGCGACAACCTCTACCTGGCCTCCATCGTCGCCCTCAACCCGGACACCGGCGAATACGTCTGGCACTACCAGGAAACCCCGGGCGACAACTGGGACTACACCTCGGTGCAGGACATGATCCTCACCGACCTCACCCTCGACGGCCGTAAGCGCAAGGTGATCCTCCATGCGCCGAAGAACGGCTTCTTCTTCGTGATCGACCGGACGAATGGCAAGTTCATTTCGGCCAAGCCCTTCACCGAGGTGAACTGGGCCACCGGCTACGACAAGCACGGCCGCCCCATCGAGACGCCGCTGGCCCGCTCCCGCGAGGCCTTCGACAGCGTGCCCGGCCCCTTCGGCGGCCACAACTGGCACGCCATGTCCTTCAACCCGAAGACCGGCCTCGCCTACTTCCCGGTGCAGAACGTGCCGATCAACCTGGCCGAAGACAAGGACTGGCGCTTCAACGAGAACAAGCCGGGCCAGCCCCAATCCGGCACCGGCTGGAACACTGGCATGCTGGTGAACACCCAGCCGCCCAAGAGCAAGGCCTTCGGCCGCCTGGTGGCGTGGGACCCGGTGAAGCAGAAGGAAGCCTGGCGCCAGGAATACGCCTCGCCGTGGAACGGCGGCACCCTCACCACCGCCGGCAACCTGGTGTTTGCTGGCACCGCCGACGGGCGCTTCGCCGCCTACAGCGCCGACAAGGGCGAGAAGCTGTGGGAAGCACCGATCGGCGTCGGGATGGTTGCGCCGCCGGTCACCTATGAGGTGGATGGCCGCCAGTACGTGTCCATCGCGGTGGGCTGGGGCGGGGTGTTCGGCCAGTTCCAGCGCGCCACCGACAAGCACGACCTGGGCCGCGTCTACACCTTTGCGCTGGGGGCCGAGAAGCCGCTGCCCGTGGTGCCGGCCTACCCGCTGGGCGAGCTGATCTCCGGCGTCAAGTACGACCCGGCCCACATCGCCGAAGGCACCAGGCTGTATGTGAGCAACTGCGTCTTCTGCCACGGCGTGCCCGGCGTGGATAAGGGCGGCAACATCCCCAACCTGGGTTACGTGCCGTCGCGGGACATCGCCAATCTGGCCGATTTTGTCTTCAACGGGCCGTTCGTGAAGAAGGGCATGCCGGACTTCACCGGCAAGCTCAGCGCCGACGACGTGGAGAAGATCAAGGCCTTCATCCAGGGCACCGCCGACGCCATCCGGCCCAAGCCCTGACCGACTCTCCGGAGGTTTCTCCCTCCCCTTGCCGCGGCCCGTCGGGCTTCCCTTCCTCCCTCGCGCAGGGCCGTGGCCTTTTTCTTCCCGTTCCGGGCGCTCCGGCGCCTTGCTGCACCCATTAAAACCACAAGGAGACAACCCATGAGCACCCGCTTCCGCCTCTGCGCCGCCGCCTCGCTGCTGGCCCTTGCTGCCGGCTCCGCCAACGCCGACGTGCGCCCCGATCCGGGCGACTACACCGCGCTGCCCGCCGGCACCAACCTGCTCCTCGGCTACGCCCAGTTTCCCAGCGCCGACAAGGTGTACGCCAACGGCAACAAGGTGGTGGACAACCTCGATCTCAAGCTCAACGCCGGCATCCTGCGTTACGTGCACTTCATGAAGCTGGGCGACTACATCATCGACCCGCAGATCATCGTGCCCTTCGGCAACCAGAAGATCGGCCTCTCCGACACCAAGACCAGCGGCATCGGCGACGTGATCTTCGGCGGCACCCTGTGGACGATCGCCGACATGGCCAAGGGCGAGCACCTGGGCTGGTCGGTGTTCTTCACCGCGCCCACGGGATCGGACAAGAACCAGGGCTTCGCGCTCTCCAACAACCGCTGGGCCACCGATCTGCAAGTGGGCTACATCCGCAGGTTGTCGGACAAATGGACGATCGACCTGATCGGCGAGACCGAGTTCTACCAGGACCAGCGTGACTCCAAGGCCACCAAGGACATGCTGCTCCAGGCCCACGGCCACCTGCGCTACCACATCAGCGACGCCACCTACGTGGCCGCCACCTACCGCCACGCCTGGGGCGCGAAGGAGAAGCTCGACGGCGCCGAGATCGCCGGTGCCAAGAACAACGGCACGGCGATGCTCACCTGGGCCTCGTTCGTGGACAAGCAGTGGCAGGTGCAGATGCAGTACACCCAGGACGTGAAGGTCGAGGAAGGCCCGAAGATCAGCGGCGTGCAGGCCCGCGTGCTGTACGTGTACTGATCCCCGTCAGCGCACCACCTCGAATCGCCTTGGAAAGCCCGCCGCCGGAATCCGGCCGCGGGCTTTTTCTCGGGCGAACACCCGGGCCACGGCGGCCAGGGTGGCGCACAGCAGCAGCGCCGCGCCGGTGTTGTGGGCGACGGCCAGCGGCAGGGGCAGCTTCAGCAGCACGTTGGCGATGCCGAGGCCGATCTGCAGTGCCAGCGCGGCCAGCAGGACGATGCCGTGCCGGCGTAGCAGCAGCTGGCGGCAAAGCTGCACGCCCAGGCTGCCCACGAAGATCAGCACCACCGCGGCAAACAGGCGGTGGGTGAAGTGGATCGCCGTGAGGGCCGCGCCGGGGAGCAGCGCGCCGCTGGCGGTGGCGCCCAGCTCGCGATCCAGCGTGAAGGCGTGGTGGGTGTCCATCTCGGGCCACCAGCTGCCCTGGCAGGTGGGGAAATCCGCGCAGATGGCGGCGGCGTAGTTGCTGCTCACCCAGCCGCCGAGAGCGATCTGAATGAGCACCGCGAGCAGCGCCCCGGCCGCCAGCAGGCGCAGACCGGCGGAGGTGGTGGCGGGCCGGGCTGGGCGATGCTCGCGCAGCCACAGCAGGGCGAGCATCGCCAGAGTCGTCATGCCGCCCAGCAGGTGGCTGGTGACGATCACCGGTTTGAGGAGCTTGGTCACCGTGAGCATGCCGAGCAGGGCCTGACCGATCACCACCGCCAGCAGGACGATCTCCAGCCACGGCCCGCGCCGGGCCCGCTGGCGCCAGGCGAGCACCGCCAGCCCGAGGATGCACAGCCCCAGCGTGCCGGCGGCGTAGCGGTGGATCATCTCCTTCCAGGCCTTGGGCGCCTCCACCGGCTTGCCGAAGGCGGCTTCGGCGCGGGTGACTTCGTGGGCCGCCTCGGGCACGCCGATCAGCTGGCCGTAGCACCCGGGCCAGTCGGGGCAGCCGAGGCCGGCGTCGGACAGGCGCACCCAGGCGCCCATCGACACGACGATCAGCGCCAGTACCAACGCGAGGCTGGCGAGGAGGCGGTAGCTTCTGCTCACAGCAACCGATCCAGGAAGAGCGCCGCAAACAGCCCGGTGAGGTAGATCAGCGAGTAGCGGAAGGCGTGGCGGGCGCGGGCGTCGGAGTAATGCCGCCACAGCACCCAGGCTTCGCGCAGGTAGCCCAGGTTGAGCACGCTCACCAGCGCCACGTAGATGCCGCCCGAGAGGCCGAGGGTGGCGGGCAGGTAGGAGACGGCCGCCAGCAGCACGGTGTACAGCAGGATGTGCAGGCAGGTGAGGGGCACGCCGTGGCTCACCGGCAGCATCGGCAGGCCGGCGCGGGCGTATTCCTCGCGGCGGTAGCAGGCCAGCGCCCAGAAGTGCGGCGGCGTCCACAGAAAGATGATGAGGAACAGGGCCAGCGCCGGCAGGCCGATGGAGTCGGTCATCGCGGCCCAGCCGAGCACCGGCGGCATCGCCCCCGAGGCGCCGCCGATGACGATGTTCATGGGCGTGGCGGGCTTGAGGATCAGCGTGTAGACGATGGCGTAGCCCAGGAAGGTGGCCAGGGTGAGCCACATGGTGAGCGGATTGACCGCCACGTGGAGCAGCCACAGCCCGGTGCCGCCGGTGAGGCAGGCGAGGGTGAGCGTCTCGGCCGGGGTGATGATGCCCAGCGGCAGCGGCCGGCCGCGGGTGCGCGCCATGCGGGCGTCGATGGTGCGCTCGACGAGGCAGTTGATCGCCGCCGCCGCGCCGGCCACCAGGGCGATGCCCACGGTGGCCGCGATCATCAGCCCGGCCGGCGGCCAGCCGGGCACGGCGAGGAACATCCCGATCATCGCGGTGAACACGATCAGGCTATTCACCCGCGGCTTGCACTGGGTGGCGAAGGCGGCCAGACGCAGGCGCAGGGGCGTGGCGAGGGCGGTGGTGCGGAGGATGGTGGGCATCGTGGTCTCTCCGGTGGCGTGCGTGTCGTCGGGTCAGCCGGCCCAGGCGTAGCGGAGCAGGCGGTCCATGTCTTTGAGGATGTCCTTCGGGTCGGCGTCGGGGGCGTAGCGCAGGATGATCTGGCCCAGGGGATCGACCACGAAAACCCGGTGGCCGGCGGTGCTCAGGTCGAAGGCGCCGGCGGCATCGGCGCCCTGGGTGACGAGCGTGTGCAGGTCGGGCTGGATGGCGAGGAGCGGAGCGGGGTCGGCGCCGGGCTGGTCGGTGACCCAGGCGCGCTGCACCCGCGGCATCTGCTTGTAGAGGGCCACGTGCACCTGGCGGGTGGCGGCGATCCACTGCCGGCAGGCCGCCTCGCAGGGGCCGCTGCCGGCGACGACGAGCGTCCAGTGGCCGTCGAAGGCGGCCTTGCCCACGGGCTTGCCGGCGGTGTCGGCGAGGGGCGGAACCGGGCGCGGCGGGGTGAGGAGCTCGCCATGGCTCGTTGCCTTGGCCGGCCGCCAGCCCCAGGCGTAGAGCCCGCCGCCGATGGCGAA
>NZ_BSPX01000069.1:0-20388 GCF_030161255.1 Zoogloea oryzae | reverse complement strand
GATCAGCACCGCCGAGGCGGCGAAGCCGTACCACTGCAGGGCGTAGGAAAGATGGCGCTCGAAGCGCTCGTCCGGGCGCGGCCAGTCGCGCACGATGCCGGCCGGGGCGTCGGGCGCGAGCTGCACCACCACGGGCTGCAGCGGGTAGGGCGCGCTGCCGGCGAAGCGGGCCAGGTCGAGGTTCTGCCACACGGGCTGCCAGCCGGCCTGCGGGGCGTCGCCCAGGGTGAAGAAGCGCGTGCCGGGCACGAAGGCGGTGCCGGTGAGGGTGACCGGCACGGCGGGCGTGGCGACCTGCGGGATGTCGTCGTGGCGGGCGTTGGCGGGAATCCAGCCACGGTTGACCAGCACCCGCATGTCGCTGCCTTCGATGACGAGCGGCGTGAGCACGTGGTAGCCGGCCTGCTCCCGGTGGATGCGGTTATCGACTAGGAACTGGCGGTCAGTCTCGAAGTGCCCGCGTACAGTCACCGGGCGGGCGCGCAGGGCTTCGGGATCCACCGGCGCGCTGCCGATGCTCACCGGCGCGTCGCCGCCCCGGGTGTCGAGCAGGTGCTGGGCAGCGAGCTTGCGGTCGGCCTTGGCGTGCTGCCAGTTGCCGAGCTGGATGCAGCCCGTCGCCACCGCCAGCGCAAGCAGGCCGCCCCACCAGGACGGGCGGAAGCGGCGGCCGCTTGTGGCCGCTCGGGTGACGGCGCAGAATCGGGCGACGATGTTGGGGGAGCGGGCCGTGCTGTTCAAGTTTGCCGTGGTGCTCATGCTGGTGCTGGTGATTGGCAGCCTCTTTTCGGGCTTGTTCTTCCTCTATCGCGACAAGGGGGCGGGCGACCGGGTTGTGCGGGCGCTGACCTTGCGCATCTCCCTCTCTCTGCTCCTCTTCGTGGCCTTGCTGCTCAGCTATCGCTTCGGGCCTTACAGCCAGTAGACGACGACGAACAGCAGCAGCCACACCACATCGACAAAGTGCCAGTACCAGGCCACCGCCTCGAAGGCGAAGTGGCGTTTGGCGTCGAAATGCCCCGACAGGCAGCGCCCGGCCACCACGGCCAGCATGATGGCGCCCAGGGTGACGTGGAAGCCGTGGAAGCCGGTGAGCATGAAGAAGGTGGCGCCATACACGCCGGCGCCCATGGTCAGGCCCAGCTCGGTGTAGGCGTGGTGGTATTCGTAGGCCTGGAAACCCAGGAAGATCACCCCCAGCAGCACCGTGAGGATGAGCCCGGCGTTGAGCTGCGCGCGCTTGCCCTGCATCAGCCCCCAGTGGGCCCAGGTGAGGGTGGCGCCGGAGGTGAGCAGCAGCGCGGTGTTGATGGCCGGGATGCCCCAGGCGCCCATCGGCGTGAAGCTGGCGCCCTTGGGGCCAGCCGAGGGCCAGGCGGCGGTGAAATCCTTGTACAGGGTGAAGGCCGGGTCCATGCCCGCCAGCGCCGGCACCGAGATGTTGCGGCAGTAGAACAGCGCGCCGAAGAAGGCCGCGAAGAACATCACCTCCGAGCCGATGAACCACACCATGCCCTGGCGGAAGGATTGGTCCTCCCAGTCGGTGTAGGCGCCGCGTTGGTTCTCGGCGATCACCGCGCCAAACCACTTGAACAGCACCGCGATGATGACCGCCGCGCCCGTCGCCATCACCCACGGCCCGGGCGCGAAGTGGTTCATCAGAAGGATGAAACCCAGCGCCAGCAGGAACATCCCCCCCGACAGGATGAAGGGGTACAGGCTGGGTTGCGGCACGTAGTAGTGGCCGGCGTGGGGCGCGGCAGATCGGGCGTGGGATGCGTTCACTGGGTGCTCCCTGAGGGTGGGGGTGGGGCCGGGAAGAAGGCGTAGGCGAGGGTGAGCTCGCTGATCTCGGGGCCGATCTCCCGCTCGACGATGAAGGTCAGGGCCATCTCGCGGGATTCGCCGGGGGCGAGGGTCTGCTGAGTGAAGCAGAAGCAGTCGAGCTTCTTGAAGTACTTTGCCGCCACGGTGGGCGACACGCTGGGTACGGCCTGGCCGACGATGGGTTTGTCGGAGAGGTTGCGCACCAGGAAGCGGGTGGTGCGCAGCTCACCCGGGTGGAGTTCGATGGAGGGCTCCAGCGGGCGGATCTCCCAGGGCAGGCCGGGCATCAGGGTGGTGGTGAACTGCACGCCCAGCTTGCGGCTGGCGTCCAGCCCGCCGGGGGCCACGTCGCCGGCGGCGATGGCGTCCTTCAGCGTCTTGCCGTTGAAGCCCACAACCCGGCACAGGGTGTCGTAGAGCGGCACCAGCGCAAAGCCGAAGGCAAAGCACGCCGCCGCCAGCAGCACCAGCCGGCTGACGAGCCGGCCGTGCCTGCGGGGCGGGGGCAGGGTGGCTTCGCGCATGGCCTAGCGCTGGATGAAGAAGCCCACGATGTAGAGCCCCAGCGCCACGGCGCCAAGGGCCCACGCAAAGCGCGCGGACGACTTGCGGCGCTGGGCGAGGTCGAATTCGGTGAGGTGCATGGCGTCTTCCTTTCTCACTTGATGACCGGCTGGACATCCCACGAGTGGTGGGGCGGCGGCGAGCTGAGCTCCCACTCGAGGCCGCTGGTGCCTTCCCAGACCTTGTCGCTGGCCCGCTGGCCGCCGCGCACACAGCGCCACACGTTCCAGGCGAACAGCAGCTGGGACAGCCCCAGCACGAAGGCGCCCACCGTGGAGATGGCGTTGAACTCGGCGAACTGCAGGGCGTAGTCGGGGATGCGCCGGGGCATGCCGGCGAGGCCCAGGAAGAACTGCGGCATGAAGGTGAAGTTGAAGCTGACGACGGTGAGCCAGAAGTGCAGCTTGCCGAGCCGCTCGCTGTACATGTGGCCCGTCCATTTGGGCAGCCAGTAGTACACGCCGGTCATCACGCCCATGATGCCGCCTGCGAACAGCGCGTAGTGGAAGTGGGCGACCACGAAGTAGCTGTGGTGATACTGGGCGTCGGCGGCCACGTCGGCCAGCACCAGCCCGGTGAGCCCGGCAATGCCGAACAGCACGATGAAGCCGATGGCGAACAGCATCGGCGTCTCGAAGCTCATGGCGCCGCGCCACATGGTGGCGATCCAGCAGAAGAACAGCACCGCCAGGGGCAGGGAGATGGCCATCGTGCTGTACATGAAGTAAAGCAGCGCCGGCACCGGCAGCCCGGCGGTCATGAAGTGGTGGGCCCACACGATGAGCCCCAGCACGCCGATGGCGATGAAGCCGTAGACCTGGGCGGTGTGGCCGTAGATCGGCTTGCGGGAGAAGGTGGACAGCACGTGGGGCATCAGCCCCCACACCGGCAGCAGCAGGATGTAGACCTCCGGGTGGCCGAAGAACCAGAACAGGTGCTGGAACAGGATCGGGTCGCCGCCGCCCGCCGCGTCGAAGAAGTGGGTGCCGAAGTGGCGGTCGGTGAGCAGCATGGTCACGCCGCCGGCGAGCACCGGCAGGGTGATGATGAGCAGCACCGCGGTCACCAGCCAGCCCCAGCAGAAGAGCGGCATCTTCATCAGCGTCATGCCCGGGGCGCGCATGTTGAGGATGGTGGCGATGATGTTGATCGAGCCCATGATCGAGCTGATGCCCAGGATGTGGATCGAGAAGATCGCGAAATCCACCCCGATGCCGCCCTGCACCGACAGCGGCGCGTAGAGCGTCCAGCCGGTGGCCACGGCGCCGTCGCCGATGCCGAAGATCGCCAGGATGAAGGGCATGGTGAGCAGCATGGCGGCCGGCGGCAGCAGCCAGAAGCCCCAGTTGTTGAGCCGCGGCAGCGCCATGTCGGGGGCGCCGATCATCAGCGGGATCATCCAGTTGGCAAAACCCGTGGCGGCCGGCATCAGCGCCGCGAAGATCATCACCAGCGCATGCACGCCGATCAGCTGGTTGAAGAACTCCGGCTTCATCAGCTGCAGGCCGGGCTGGAAGAGCTCGGCCCGCACCGCCAGGATCATCGCGCCGCCGACGAAGAACATCAGCAGCGAGAAGGTCAGGTACATCGTGCCGATGTCCTTGTGGTTGGTGGTGGTGAGCCAGCGCATGAGCCCCGTGGGGTGGTGGCCGTGGCCGTCGTGGTGATCGAGGGCGTGGGTGGCGGTGTTCATCGTGCGGACTCCTTACCGAAGGGCCTTGATCTGGGCGGGCTGGATCATGTCGCCCTTGGTGTTGCCGAAGGCGTTGCGCTCGTAGGTGACGATGGCGGCGATGTCTGTGTCGGACAGCGTGGTCTTGAACGCCTGCATCGCGGTGCCGGCCTTGCCGTTCATCACCCGGTCCACATGGCTGTCGGGGATCAGCTTGCCCTCCGGCGAGAGCAGCGGGCCATTGACGATCTTGCTGCCGGCCAGCGCCGGGAAGGCCGGCGGCACGCCCTTGCCGTCGGGTTGGTGACAGGCGGCGCATTGTTTCTCGTAGGCGTCCTTGCCGTGGGCGATGAGCTCGTCCTTGGTCCAGGTCTTGTCGCTGCCAGCGGCTGCAGCGGCCAGCTCGGCCTTCTTCTTGTCGACCCATGCGACGTATTCGGCTTCGGGCACGGCGTGCACCACCACCGGCATGAAGCCGTGGTCCTTGCCGCACAGCTCGGCGCACTGGCCGCGGTAGATGCCGGGCTCCTCGATGCGCACCCAGGTTTCGCGCAGGAAGCCGGGGATGGCGTCGCGCTTGACGCCAAACTGCGGCACCCACCAGGTGTGGATCACGTCGGTGGAGGTGAGCAGGATGCGCACCTTCTTGCCCACCGGCAGCACCACGGGGTTATCCACTTCGAGCAGGTAGTGCTCGCCCTTGGCTTCCTTGCCCTCGATCTGCTCCCGCGGGGTGGACATGGTGCTGATGAAGCGGATGCCCGAATCCGGGTATTCGTACTGCCACTTCCACTGCATCCCGGTCACCTTCACCACCATGTCGGCCTTGGTGCGGGTGTCTTCCATCTCGATCACCGCGTGGAAGGCCGGGATGCCCATCAGCACGAAGTCGATGAAGAGCAGGATGCCGAACGGCACCAGCACCCAGAACCACTGCAGCGCGCCGGTGGGGCCGGTGAAGCGGGCAGGCTCGGCGCCGACGCTCTTGCGGTGCCTGACCATCGAATAGACCATGATGGCAAACACCACCACGAAGAGCACGGTGATGATCACCATGAACTCGTTGTGGATGTTCAGGGTGTCCCGGGCGATGGGGGTGACCGGGGTGGGGAAGTTCCAGCTGAAGTCGGCGAGGGCCGGGCCGGTGGCGAGGAGGGCGCCCAGTCCGGCAAGAAGGCCGGAAATGCGTGGGGCTGACTGAGTGAGGCGGATGCGGGGGTTGAGTGTCGTCAAGGCTCTACCTCTTCTCGTCGTGGGATGATGTCAGGGCTGCAGCCGCTGCCGGAGATCCATCGCCAGCACCTGGCGCTGGTCGGGTGTCATCAGTGCGCCGACCCGTGCGGTCTTGCCGTGGGAACGGATGCACACCAGCGGATCGTCGGGGCGCTCGCCTTCGAGGCTGACCCGGGCCCAGCCGGCATGAAAGCTGTGGTGCGATTCGCAGCCCGGCAGATGGCGGGTGACGGTCAGACGGTCGCCTTCGAGGCGGATCGATTCGAACGAGGCATCGCGGCGCGCAATGGCACGCAGGGCGACGAAGAGAAGAAGGAGTTCAAGACCGGCAAAGGGCAGCACCAGCCATGCGCCGGCCAGCCAGAAACCGAGGCTGATGAGGATGCTCGCCGCCAGGATCAGGCCGATGAGGCCGCGGCGGACTGCTGGGGTGAGTGAGCGGTTCGGGCGCGCGATCCATTCACGCGCGCCCGCCGTCTCTCTTGTTGTTATAGCCATGGCGTCTCCTCCAGGCCCTGTCTGCGACTTTTTGACGCAGATCAAATTCTGAAGCCAGTGTAGCATCGTGCATCGTTTTTGCAGTGCACTTGAAAAACGCGCAAGCGCTTGAAACTTAAAGGGGTTTTAAATGATTTCGATGTTGCGCCGCACCATCGTGACGGGCCTGGCCCTTGGCCTGCTGGCGGCCTGCTCGCCGAAGGGGGATGGCGGGCCCGGCGAGGGCTTTGCAAGCACCGACATCACCGGCGCCCAGTATGGCCAGAGACTCAAGCTCACCGACCACACCGGCACCGTCCGCACCCTGGCCGACTACAAGGGGAAGGTGGTGACGATCTTCTTCGGCTACACCCAGTGCCCCGACGTGTGCCCCACCAATCTGGTGAACATGGCCGAGGTGATGCGCCAGCTCGGGCCCGATTCCGACAAGGTGCAGGTGCTGTTCATCACCGTCGACCCTGAGCGCGACACGCAGGAGCTGCTGGCCCAGTACGTGCCCGCCTTCGATCCGCGCTTCGTCGGCCTGCTCGGCGATGCGGCGACCACCGCCGCGGTGGCCAAGGATTTCAAGGTCTTCTACCAGAAGCAGGGCGACGTGAGCGGCAAGGCCTACACCGTCGATCACTCCACCGGCACCTACGTGTTCGATCCCCAGGGCCGGTTGCGGCTCTACGTGAAGCACGGCGAGAAGCCCGAGGTGATCGCCGGCGACATCCGCAAGCTGCTGGCGGGCAAGTAACCCGACCTGAAATCTGTACCTGTCGAATTTTCAATCTGGTCAATCTGTGCCTATCCGGTTCTTGCCGGGTGAGGACAGAAAACAAAAGGGCGACCCGGAGGTCGCCCTTTTTACCGTTGCCTGCGCCTGGATCAGGCCAGCGCCACCAGCTGGGTGCGCATCTTCTGCATCGCCTTGGCTTCGATCTGGCGGATGCGCTCGGCGGACACGCCATATTCGGCGGCCAGCTCGTGCAGGGTGGCGGCGTCGCCTTCGGCCAGCCAGCGGCGCTGGACGATGGTGCGGCTGCGGTCATCCAGCGCGGCCAGGGCCTCATGCAGCCCGCTATCCTGCAGGCGGGCGTACTCGCGTTGGGCGATCACCTCGGACGGCTCGGCGTGCGGGTCGGCCAGGTAGGCGATGGGCGCGAAGCGCTCCTCTTCGTCTTCGGGGCCGGATTCGAGCGCCACGTCGCCGCCGGACAGGCGGGTTTCCATCTCGCGCACTTCCTCGGGCTTGACCCCGAGCTGCTCGGCGATGGTGCGGACTTCCTCGCCCTGCAGCGTGCTGCTGCTCGCCTTCAGGCCGCGCAGGTTGAAGAACAGCTTGCGCTGCGCCTTGGTGGTGGCGATCTTGACCAGCCGCCAGTTCTTGACGATGTATTCGTGGATCTCGGCCTTGATCCAGTGGATCGCGAAGGACACCAGCCGCACGCCGCGGTCCGGGTCGAAGCGCTTCACGGCCTTCATCAGGCCGACGTTGCCTTCCTGGATGAGGTCGGCGTGGGGCAGGCCGTAGCCGAGGTAACCCCGGGCAATGGCAACCACCAGCCGCAAGTGGGACATGACCAGCTTGCGCGCCGCATCCAGATCCTCGTTCTCCCGGAAGCTGTGGGCGAGGTCGGATTCTTCCTTCTCGGTCAGCAGCGGGATGCGATTCACGCTCTGGATGTATTGATCCAGGCTGCCAACCGCGGACGGGACGGGAAACGACAAGGTATGGGACATCAGTAACAACCTCCTTCACCCAGATGTTAGCACTCCCTGCCTGTGAGTGCTAAGGGGGCGATTGGTTCCGCGGCAGGGGATTTTCCATACCGCACGGGCGACGCCCGCGCCCGTTGTTTACGGCCGCTGCGGGGCGGACTGCATGCCGCGGTGGTGCTTCGCCCGCTGGCCCGTCGCGGCCCGCGCTGTTATCTTCCCGTCGCTACCTGAGGCGCCGCCCGCGCCAGCCCCGAGGACGAACCGTGCACCACACCGCCGAACTCATCCAGCTTCACGACGACATCGACCAGCGGGTCGGAATGATCCGCGCCGGGCAACCCGACTGGCTGTGCGCCAAGGGCTGCGACACCTGCTGCCGGCGCCTCGCCAGCGTGCCCAGCCTCACCGCCGCCGAATGGGCGCTGCTGCGGGACGGGCTGGTCGCGCTGCCGCCCGCCCAGTTGGACGAAATCCGCCGCCGCGTGGCCGCGCTGGCCGATGGTGCGGCGCGCCCGGTGGTCTGCCCGATGCTGGACGAGGCCAGCGGCGCCTGCCCGGTGTATCTCAGCCGTCCGGTGGCCTGCCGCACCTACGGCTTCTACATCGAGCGCGACAAGGGCCTGTACTGCCACGACATCGAGAAGCAGGAAGCCGCAGGCGAACTGGCCGGGGTGGTGTGGGGCAACCACGACGCCGTGGACCGCCGGCTCGCCGCCCTGGGCGAAACTCGCCCGCTGACCGACTGGTTTGCCGACTGGGGCGACGATCCGCCCGCTCGCGGCGCGCCCTGACGGGATTCGCATGGGCGACTGCACGCCGAGCTTGAAATCCGGCATTGGCTGTATATTATTACAGCTTAAAGAGGGTTTCAAAGGTTTCACCATGCCGCGCTTCATCTGCCCCCACTGCCACAGCCCGGTCGATCCCGCATCGATGGATTTCGCCACCGGCCCCGGCGCCTATTACCGCGTCTGCCCGGTGTGCGACGAAGCCGTGCTGGTGGCGCTTGCCGCCGGCCTCCACGCCGCCGAGCCCGAGCCTGCCGCCCGCAATGCGCCCGAGCCGGAGCTCGCCCGATGAGCGACGCCGCCACGGCTGAGCTGCCCGCCTATCTCGCCAGCCTCAACGACGCCCAGCGCGCCGCCGCCCTCCACGGCGCCGGTGAGGATGCGCCGGGCCCGCTGCTCATCATCGCCGGGGCGGGCTCCGGCAAGACCAACACCCTGGCCCACCGGGCCGCCCATCTGCTCGCCCAGGGCGCCGACCCGGCGCAGATCCTGCTCCTCACCTTCTCGCGCCGCGCTGCCGACGAGATGATCCGCCGCGTCCAGCGCATCGCCGCGCAGGTCTCGCCGCGGCACGCCCGGCTCGCCCAGGGCGGCTTTCCGTGGGCCGGCACCTTCCACAGCGTGGGCGCGCGCCTGCTACGCGAGTTCGCCGGGCGCATCGGGCTCGATCCGGGCTTCACCATCCACGACCGGGAGGATTCCGGCGACCTGATGAACCTCGTCCGCCACGAGCTCGGCTGCTCGGCCAAGCACAAGCGCTTTCCCCTCAAGGGCACCTGCCTCGCCATCTATTCGGCGGCGGTCAACACCCAGGCGCCGCTGGCCGAGGTGCTGCAGACGAGCTTTCCGTGGTGTGCCGAATGGGAAACCGAGCTCAAGCCGCTGTTTCTCGCCTACGTCGAGGCCAAGCAGGCCCAGCAGGTGCTCGACTACGACGACCTGCTGCTCTACTGGGCGCAGATGGTGGCGGTGCCCGAGCTGGCCGATGAAGTGGGCGGGCGCTTCAGTCACATCCTGGTGGATGAATTCCAGGACACCAACCGCCTGCAGGCCGGGCTGCTCCAGGCCATGAAGCCCGACGGTCGCGGCCTCACCGTGGTGGGCGACGACGCCCAGTCGATCTACAGCTTCCGTGGCGCCACGGTGCGCAACATCCTCGAGTTTCCCGACCAGTTCGATCCGCCCGCCCGGCGCGTCACGCTGGATCGCAACTACCGCTCCTCCCAGCCCATCCTGGCCGCCGCCAACGACGTGATCGCCCAGGCCAAGGAGCGTTTCAGCAAGGATCTGTGGAGCGATCGCGCGTCGGGCGAAAAACCCCGGCTGGTGTCGGTGCGCGACGAGGCCGATCAGGCCGCGTATGTGGTCGAGCAGGTGCTGGCCCGGCGCGAGGCGGGGCTCAAGCTCAAGGCCCAGGCGGTGCTGTTCCGCGCTGCCCACCACAGCGTGCGGCTCGAGATCGAGCTCACCCGGCGCAACATCCCCTTTGTGAAGTTTGGCGGGCTGAAGTTTCTCGAGGCCGCCCACGTCAAGGACGTGCTCGCCATCCTGCGCTGGGCGCAAAACCCGCGGGATCGCGTGTCGGGGTTCCGGGCCGTGCAGCTCCTGCCGGGCATCGGGCCGAAGACGGCCGGGCGCATCCTCGACAACATCCAGGCCGCCCCGCCGGGCTGCCAGCTGCTGCCCGAGCAGCCGGTGCCCGAAGCCGCCCGCGCCGAGTGGGAAATCTTTGCCCGGATGGTCGAAGCCCTCGACACCCCCGGCGCCTGGCCGGCGCCGCTGGAGCGTCTTGCCCAGTGGTACGAAGCGGGGCTCGACCGCCTGTATGAAGACGCCGCGGTGCGTCAGGCCGACATCCAGCAGCTCGTGCGCATCGCCGCCACCTACCCGAGCCGCGAGCGTTTCCTCACCGAGCTCACCCTCGATCCGCCCGACGCCACCAGCGACGAATCCGGCGCCCCGCTGCGGGACGAGGACTACCTCATCCTGTCGACCATCCACTCCGCCAAGGGGCGCGAATGGCCGGCGGTGTCGGTGCTCAACACGGTGGATGGCTGCATCCCGTCCGATCTGGCCACCGGCAGCGAGCGGGAGATCGAGGAGGAGATGCGCCTGCTCTACGTGGCGATGACCCGCGCCAAGGATCACCTGGATCTCATCGTGCCCCAGCGTTTTTACGTGAGCGGGCAGGCCGCCACGGGCGATCGCCATGTGTACGCCAGCCGCACCCGTTTCATTCCCAACCGGCTGCTGGATCGCTTCGAGAGCACCAGCTGGCCGCCCGTGACGCCGTCGGCGGACGCCGACCCTCAGGCCCGCGAGAAGGCGGTGGATCTGGCGGCGCGGATGCGGGCGATGTGGCGCTGAAGGGGAGGGCGGGTCAGGGCTCGCCCTGGGGGCCGATGCGGAAATCCGCCAGCAGGGTGTCGGCGTCGGGTGTGAGGGGGCGGCCCTTGCTCCTCGTCCGGTTGTCCCGAGATGCATCGCGCCCGCAGGACGGCATGGCCACCACGGGCCGCGACGGGTGCTTCTGGCCATAGCCGCTCAGGTCGTACACCTGGCCGTTGATGACCGTCCAGCAGTCGCCGGGCTTGTTGTGGCGGGCGACTTCGGCACGGCTGATGCGCTTTTCCACCGGCGCGGCGGCCACCGGGGCGGGCGCTGGTGCTGGCGGCGGTGTCATTCCGCTGCCCTGCCAGATCGCCGCGACCGCCAGCCAGAAGGCCACCGTGCCCAGATAGAACAGCTTGTGCATCATTTGAAATCGAAGGGTTCGAAATGGATGTGCCTGTCGGGCACTCCGCGGGCGCGCAGCAGCGCTACGGCGGCCTGCAGCATGGCGGGAGGCGCGCACAGGTGGCAGTGCCAGCCGGTCAGATCGGAAGCCTGGGGCAGGATGGCTTTCAGGTTCGGCGCCCTCGGGCCGGTTTCCCGGGTCTCGAGGTGCAGGCCGGCGTCGTGGCTGGCCAGCTCTTCGAGTTCGTCAAGGCAGGCCGCGCCGGCGTCGTCGGGGTACAGGTAGATCAGGCGCGTGGGGGACGGCAGTCGGCCCTTGCGCAGCTTTGCGATGAAGGGCGCGATGCCGGCGCCGCCCGCCAGCCAGATGGCCGGCGGCACGTTGTCCTGGGAGACGAAATCGCCGAAAGGCCCCTGGATGCGCACGGCCACGCCAGTGTTGAGGGTCTGCAGCTGGCGGGTGCAGCTGCCCAGCGCCTTGATGCCCAGCGAGATCTGCCCGTCCAGGCGCACGCCGGTCAGGGGGTAGGGGTGGAATTCGCCGCAGCCCTTGAAGTCTGGCCCGGCGCCAAAGGCGGCCAGCACGAACTGCCCGGTGTCGGCCTCGATCGGTAGGGTGAGGGGCTTGATGCGCACGTCCACGCTGTCGGCGGCCGGGTGGGCGACGTGGTCCACGATGAAGGGGCGGGCGTTCAGGCCGCCGCCGCGCAAGGCCTGCCACAGCATGAAGGCGAGGGCCAGGATCGGCAGGCCCAGCAGGGGATGGGTGTGGCCCAGCGCCGCCAGGTGGGCGATCGCCAGCATCACTGCCAGCCCGAGCAGCCAGTGGGACGCCCGCCAGATGTCGTAGGGCAGCCGCCGGGCCAGCGACACTCCGACGCCCACCATCAGCCCCAGCAGGGCCGCCCAGCCCAGCCAGCCGGGCCAGCCCTGCTGGAGCGGGTCCAGCGCCGACCAGGCCTGTTGCGGCGATTCTTCCCAGCTGTCGGCGGCCAGCGCCAGGGGGTGGAGCAGCAGCGCCAGATAGGCCAGGATGCCCAGCACCTTGTGCCAGCGGTACAGCCGCTCCAGCCCGCCCAGCCATTCGGTCACCCGTGGGGGGCGGAGCATTGTCAGCAGGCCGGCAAGGATCAGTCCAACGCCAACCCAACCCGCAACGATCGCGGCATTGCGCCCGGGGGTAAGGTTTTCGGGGTAGGCCCAGTAGACGGGAAGGGCGATCAGCAGCCCGGAGATCAGCGGCAGGGAGAGCCGGTGCAGTGCGTTCATGTTGCTGGGCGGCTTACGGCTGGTCGGTTCGGGCTTGCAGGTGGGCGCAGAAATCTGGCCCGCCCGCCACCTCGCGCTCCGCGGTCCTGGCGCGCAGGGCGATCAGGCGCAGGTGGTTTTCCCGGTGGCGCAGGCAGTCGTCATGGGTGCGAAAGCCGCGCACGCGGGCCTGATGTTCGATGCGTTCCGCTGGGCTCATCAGCGGCCAGCCGGGGGTGTTGCCCTCGTTTGCCCGCCACGGGCCGCGGGCAAACGCGCCGCCGGCTGCGCAGCCGAGCGCAAGGACGAACATCGTCCGGTACCCCCGCTTGATCATGACATCTCCCTACCAAGGCTCACGGGCGCCAGTTTACTCCGCCTCTCCGGTCGCCTTGTGCCTTCCGTGAAACACATTTTCTGCCTTGAAGGCCCTTGGAGCCAGCCGCGCCGCCACAGACCGGGCTGGCAAGGCGTGGAACGGCGGGGCAACGTGCAATCGGGCGGCTATTTTGTCATGGACAAATGATTTGAAATTGCCTAAGATTGGGTCAGGTTCAGCCTTGCTAAGGTTTGTGCCTGTTTTGTGTCAAAGACAAAACGGTTTTCTCCTCCTGAGTGGCGTGGCCGGGTGGCCTTTTGAAGGGGTCGAGCATGTCCAGACTGTTCAAGCGGCTTCCCGGCCAAGTGCCAACCCCCGCCGGCGCCGAACGCGTGGTGCTGCGTCGTCTTCCCCGCATCCTGTTGATCGGCACCCTGCTGCTGGCCCTGCCGCCGCTGGCCGCCCGACTGCTCACCGACATGGCGCCGGGCCTGGCGATGATGGACATCTACTGTGTGAGCCTGATCGTCCTGCACTGGACGGTGGTGTTCACCGTGGGGATCGGGGCCTTCATCGTGATGGTGATGAAAGGCCCGGCCTACGTGGCCGACGCCTATCCACTCTCCGACGCCGAGCGGCCCGGCTGAGGGCCACCGGCGCCGTCAGCCGCCGTCATCCTGCCGACCACTCACCAGCCTGTCCGGATCAAAACCCCGCGCAACCAGCCGGGCGCGGATGCCGGCTTCCGTGCGCGCATCGAGCGCCGGCTTGCGCGCGAGCACCCACAGGAAGCGCCGCGATGGCTCGCTGACCACCACCCACTGGTAGTCGTCGTCGATCTCCACCACCCAGTAATCGCCCCACACCAGCGGCAGGAAGGACAGCCACGCCGGCGCAAAGCGCACCTCCAGCTTGGGTGACGCAGGCCCGCCGAGCTGCCGGGCCTGGCCGATCGCCTCGTTCATGCGGCCGTCGGCCAGCCGGCAGCGGTTGGTCACCCGCACGGTGTTGTCGGCTAGCAGCTGGTAATCGGCCGAGGATTCGCCGACGCATTGCTTCTGAAAGCGGTTGGGGTAACGGGCGATCTCGTGCCAGCGGCCCATGTAGCGGGGCACGTCGAGGGATTCGATGGTGGTGAGCGGGGCGGCGACATCTTCGGCCACGGCCGCCAGTGGCGCCGCGACGGCCAGCGCGGCGGCGATCAGCAGGCGCTTCATGACGCAGTGGCCCGGGCGGCGCGCCAGGCGGCCAGGGCGGCGAGGGCGTCGTCGAGGGTGGCGAAGAGTTGCACGCCCTCCTGACGGGCCACGCGGGTCACGCCACGGCCGCCGGCCCACAGGTCGATGTTCGCAGGCAGCATCTGGCGCAGCTGCTGGAGCAGGCCCGGGATCTGGCGCTGGGGAAACGCCACCGAGAACGACAGGGCGACGATGTCGGCCCGGTGGGCTTCGGCGGCGCGGCTGATCTCCAGCAGCGGCATCTGGGTGCCCAGCGGCACACAGTCGGCGCCCTCCAGCGCCAGCATCGATTCGGCCATCAGCAGGCCCAGCACGTGGGGTTCGTCGGGCACGCTGGTCAGCAGCACCCGCGGACCGCGACCGGCCGAGGGCAGGGTGGCGATCACCTGGCGCAGCAGGCGCTTGGTGAGCTCGGTGTACAGGTGTTCCTCGAAGACTTCGAAGCTGCCGTTCTCCCAGGCTTCGCCCACCTTTTCGGTCAGCGGAGCGATGGTGTCCTGGACAAAGTGCTGCAATCCCTGGCGGGCGAGGCGCTGCTGCATGGCCTGCTGATAGCCGGCGGAGTTGTGCTGCTTGATGAGGGCAAGCAGCTCGTCCAGCTCGACGGCCTCGGCCGGCGGAGTGGATTCGGCCGGTCGCGGCCGGCGCGGGGTCAGGCTGGCGAGCTCCTCGGCCGGTGCGCCGATCAGCTTGCCTGGCCGATGCCCTTGATCCATCAGGCGTTTGATGAGACGCAAGCGCTCCACCTGATCGGCCGGATAGACCCGCTCGCCGTTGCAGTCCCGTTGTGGCGTCGGAAAGCCGTAGCGCCGCTCCCACATGCGCAGGACGTCCTTGGATAGCCCGGTGTCGCGCTCCACGGCGGCGATGTTGAAGCTGAGGGTATTCATATTTGTCCTGAACAAATGTTAGACAAACCGTTGACAAATGGGAATCTGATCCCTATCTTACGAACAAAGAGCTATTTTGTCTAGGACAAACAAAAAGTGAGGCTGAACATGCGTATCCAATCTGGCGGTTTTGCCTGCCTCGCGGCGGTAGTGCTGGCCGGTGCTGCGCCCGGCGTGGCATCCGCCGCCTGCCCGCCGCTGCTGGAGCACAGCTTCACCACGCTCCAGGACGGCAAGCCGATGCCCCTGTGCCAGTACGCCGGCAAGGTGATCCTGGTGGTCAACACCGCCAGCTACTGCGGCTTCACCAGCCAGTACGACGGGCTCGAGAAGCTGTACGCCCGCCTGAAGGACAAGGGGCTGGTGGTGGTCGGCTTCCCGTCCAACGACTTTGGCGAGCAGGAGCCCGGCAACGACAAGGAGATCGCCGATTTCTGCCGGCTGACCTACGGCGTGAAGTTTCCGATGGCCAGCAAGACGGTGGTCAGCGGCAAGGGCGCCAACCCCTTCTACCTGAAGCTCGCCGAGATCACCGGCAGCCGCCCCAAGTGGAACTTCCACAAATACCTCATCAACCGGGACGCGACCCAGGTGGTCGCCTTCACCAGTTTCACCAAGCCGGACGACAAGGATTTGGTCAACAAGATTGACCAATTTCTCAAATAAATCCCCCGCCAGGAGCCGACACCGATGAATGCCCCCGAGACCCTCTTTCTCCCCGACGTGCAGTCCTCCGTCGATCATCGCCGGCTGGCGATCCACCAGGTCGGCGTGAAGGGCCTGCGCTACCCCCTCGCGTGGCGGGCTGCCAGCGGTGAAACGGTGAGCACCGTTGCCACCGTGACCATGAGCGTCGGCCTGCCGCCCGAGGTGAAGGGCACTCACATGTCGCGCTTCGTCGAGCTGCTCGAAGCCCGCGACGGCGCCCTCGACCACGCCGGCATGCTGGCCATGGCCGACGAGATGCTGCTGCGCCTGGATGCCGCCAGCGGACGCATCGAGATGGCTTTCCCGTACTTCATCCGCAAGGCCGCGCCGGTGTCGGGCGTGGAGAGCCTGCTCGACTACGACGTGACCCTGATCGCCGAGCGGCTTGCGAACGAGGCGCCCCGGATCACCCTGCGGGTCGTCGCGCCGGTCACCAGCCTGTGCCCGTGCTCCAAGAAGATCTCGGCCTACGGCGCCCACAACCAGCGCTCCCACATCACGCTGGAGGCCCGCCTGCGCGCGCCGATGGACATCGAGGCGCTGGTGCGCATCGCCGAGGACGAGGCCTCCTGTGAGGTCTTCGGGCTGCTCAAGCGGCCGGACGAAAAGTGGGTCACCGAGCGCGCCTACGACAACCCCAAGTTCGTCGAGGATCTGGTGCGCGACATCGCCCTGCGCATGGCCGCCGAGCCGCGCATCGCCGAATGGAAGGTGGCCTCCGAGAACTTCGAGTCCATCCACAACCACTCCGCCTACGCCGAGCTGTACGGCTGCAACCTCTGAGGCACGCCATGCACCCAAAGCAACGCATCGCCGTGGTCGGGGCCGGCATCTCGGGCCTCGCCACCGCCTGGCTGCTGGGCCGCGATCATGCGGTAACCCTCTTCGAGGCCGGTGACTACCTGGGCGGCCACACCAACACCGTGGATGTGACGCTGGAAGGGCGCACCCACCCGGTGGACACCGGCTTCCTGGTGTTCAACGAGAAGACCTACCCCAACCTCATCGCGATGTTTGCGCTGCTGGGGGTGGAGAGCGTCGAAACCGAGATGTCCTTCGCGGTCAGCCTCGAATCGCCGAATCTCGAATGGGCCGGCAGCAACCTGGCGACCATCTTCGGCCAGAAGCGCAACCTGGTGCGCCGTCGCTTCTGGGCGATGCTCTCCGACATCCTGCGCTTCAACCGCGAATGCACCGCCTGGCTCGCCGCTAACCCCGACAACGACCGCCGGCTGCGGGATTTCCTCACCGAAGGGCGTTACTCCCGCGCGTTTGCCGACTGGTATCTGCTGCCCATGGCGGCGGCCATCTGGTCCTGCCCCACCGGCCAGATGCTCGACATGCCGCTGGCCACCTTCATCCGCTTCTGCCACAACCACGGCCTGCTGCAGATCTTCGACCGGCCCATGTGGCGCACGGTGAAGGGCGGCGGGCGCGAATACGTGCGCCGCATCGCCGAACAGCTCGACGACGTGCGCCTCGCCTGCCCGGTGTCGGCGGTGCGGCGCAGCGGCGCCGGCCTGCAGCTCACCCACCGCCACGGCACCGAGACCTTCGACCAGGTGGTGATGGCCTGCCACAGCGACCAGGCCCTGGCCATCCTCGGCGACGCCGCCAGCCCGGCCCAGCGCAAGCTGCTGTCGGCGATCCGCTACCAGCCCAACCGCGCAGTGCTCCACACCGACAAGGCGCTACTGCCCCGCGACCCGCGCCTGTGGTCGGCGTGGAACTACTTTGCCGGCAAGGGCGAGCCCGGCCACCAGCCGGTGGGCGTGTCCTACCTCATCAACCGCCTCCAGCCGCTGCCCTTCCGCACGCCGGTGGTGGTCACCCTCAACCCCGCGCGGGAGCCCGACCCCGCCAGCGTGATCGCCGAGTTCGACTACGCCCACCCGATCTTCGACGGCCCGGCCATCGCCGCCCAGCAGCGCCTGCCGTCGGTGCAGGGGCAGGGTGGCGTGTGGCTGGCCGGCGCCTGGGGCAGCTTCGGCTTCCACGAAGACGGCCTGCGTTCGGCGCTGGCGGTGGCCAACCGGCTCGGCGTGATGGCCCCGTGGCAGGGCGAAGCCCCGGCGGACGCCCGCCAGGCCGAAACGGCCTGAAGCCCATGAACGCCGCACCGGAAATCCTCCTTGGTCACGTGATGCACCGCCGGCTGCGCCCGGCGATGCACGCCTTCGTGTATCCGGTGTTCTTCGTGCGGCTGCCCCTGCGCCGGCTCGAATCCGCCCGCCGGGCGATCTTCGGCGTCGAGCGCTGGAACCTCCTCGGCTTTCGCAACGCCGACCACGGCCCCCGCGACGGCAGCCCGCTGCTGCCGTGGATCGAGGCCCTGCTGCGCGCCCGCGGCCTGCCGGCGGAGGGCGAGATCGTCCTGCAGACTTTTCCTCGCGTGCTCGGCTACGTGTTCAACCCGGTGAGCTTCTGGTTCTGCCACGACCGTGCCGGCCAGCTGGTGGCGGTGCTGGCCGAGGTGAACAACACCTTCGGCGGCCGCCACGCCTACCTGCTCCATCACCCGGACGGAGCACCCATCTGCGATGCGGACGAGTTTGGCGCCGACAAGGTCTTCCACGTCTCGCCCTTCAACCGGGTGGAGGGCAGCTACCGCTTCCGCTTCCAGCTCGGCCGCAGCGTGCAGGCCGTGCACATCGACTACGACGACGCCGAGGGCGAGCTCCTCGCCACCGCCATCAGCGGCCGTCCACGGGCGTGGACGACCCGCGCCCTCGCCGCCGCCCTCGCGCGGATGCCCTTCCTCACCCTGGGCGTGATCGCCCGCATCCACTGGCAGGCCCTGCGCCTGTGGTGGAAGGGCGTGCCCTTTCTCGGCGCCCGCCCTGCCAACCCAGCCCTACGGGAATCGACAAAATGAACAACACGATGATCCTGCGCGGCGTTGCCCGCGATGCCTCGTCCCGCGACACCCGCACCGTCTTCGACCTGCTCGACAAGCTCGAAGGCGGCCCGCTGGAGGTGCGCCTGCCCGACGGCTCCTGCGTGCTCTTCGGTCACGGCGACCGGGGCGTCACCCTGCAGGTGCACGACAAGGCAGTGTTCAGCCAGATTCTCGCCCGGGGCGACATCGGTCTCGCCGAAGCCTACATCGACGGCCAGTGGGATTCGCCCGATCTGCCCGGGCTGCTCACCCTGCTCGCCGCCAATCGCGACGTGCTCAAGAAGGCGCTCTACGGCTCCTGGCGCGAGCTGCTGTCGGCGCGCCTGCGCCACTGGCTCAACCGCAACAGCCGGGCCGGCAGCAAGCGCAACATCATGGCCCACTACGATCTGGGCAACGACTTCTACAGCCTGTGGCTCGACCCGAGCATGAGCTACTCGTCGGCCCTGTACCGCGAGGCGCTGGAGCCCACCTTCGAATCCGCCCAGGAGGCCAAGTACCGCCGCATCCTTCGCCGCCTCGACCCCCAGCCCGGCCAGCGCATCCTCGAGATCGGCTGCGGCTGGGGCGGCTTTGCCGAGCTCGCCACCCGTCGCGGTGCCCAGGTCACCGGCCTCACCCTGTCGCCGGCCCAGCAGGCCTGGAGCCGCGCCCGGGTGCCCGAGGCCGACATCCGCCTGCAGGACTACCGGGACGTGAAGGAGCGCTTCGACCACATCGTCTCCATCGAGATGTTCGAGGCCGTGGGCGAGCGCTGGTGGCCCAGCTATTTCCGCACCATCGCCCGCAACCTTGCTCCCGGCGGCAAGGCGCTGGTGCAGACCATCACCATCCACGACGAGCTCTTCCCCCGCTACCGCAAGGGCACCGATTTCATCCAGCAGTACATCTTCCCCGGCGGCATGCTGCCGTCGCGCAAGGCCTTCCGCGCGGTGGCGGCCAAGGCCGGGCTGGCGGTGAAGGACGAGTTCGCCTTCGGCCACGACTACGCGGCGACCCTTGCCCAGTGGCGGGCCAACTTCGACGCCAACTGGCCGCGCATCGAGCGGCTGGGCTTCGACGACACCTTCCGCCGCCTGTGGCGGATGTACCTTGGCTACTGCGAGGCGGGCTTCCGGGCCGGCAGCGTCGATGTGGTCCAGTTTGAACTCGTCCACCGCTAGGCGCCGGCTGCTGCTGGTGCTGGCCATCTGGCCGTGGCTGCCGGCCCTCGCCGCCGAGCCGGCCGCCCCCGTCCGCGGGCTGCGCCGCTGGGGGCAGGGCGAGTTCCGGCGCTTCGGCTTTCTGGTCTATGAAGCCACCCTGTGGGGCGGCGACGATCCCGCGCGTCCGCCCCTGGCCCTGCGCCTCGACTACCGGCGCAACATCGCCGGCAGCGCCATCGCCGAGGCCAGCGTGAAGGAGATGCGCGCACTCGGCGCCGACGAAGCCCTGCTGCGTCGCTGGGGCCCGGAGATGGCCCGGCTCTTCCCCGACGTCAAATCCGGCGACCACATCGTCGGCGTGTATCGGCCGGAGGGCGCGAGCTTCCTGTTCAACGGCCGGCCCCTGGGCGAGATCCCGGAGCCGGAATTCGCCCGCCGCTTCTTCGGCATCTGGCTCGACCCCCGCACCAGCGCCCCGGACCTGCGCGCCGCCCTGCTGCGTCGGCCGGAAGGCTGAGATGCCCGCCCGCCGCGCCCTTGCCTACGGCCTGCTGGGCCTGCCGCTGGCCTTTGCCGCGCTGCCGGTATACGTGCATGTGCCGCGCCTGTACGCCGAAGCCGCTGGGCTGCCGCTGGCGCTGCTGGGGGCGATCCTGCTCGGCGCACGTCTCCTCGACGCCGGCATCGACCCGTGGCTGGGCTGGCTCGCCGACCGCCTGCCCCGGCGCGGGATGCTCGCCATCGCGCTGCTGCCCTTTGCCGCCGGCTTCGCGGCCCTCGTCAATCCGCCCGCCAGCCACGCCGCCGGCTGGCTGCTGGGGGCGCTGGCGCTCACCTACCTGGGCTTCTCGGCGGCCACCGTGGCCTATCAGGCCTGGGGTGCCGACATCGCACCGGATTCGGGCGAGCGCACCCGCTT
>NZ_BSPX01000068.1:356-27489 GCF_030161255.1 Zoogloea oryzae | reverse complement strand
ATCGGTGCCCACCTCACGCCCGAAGACTTCACGCGCGGCTTCATCCACCACGAAAATCCGCGGCATGCGCTCGCCGCGCCATTCGGCGACGAGATCGCGCAGGGCCGGCAGGCCGCCGTGCGCCAGCACCGAGGCTGCCGCCGACAGCGCCAGCGTCACCCGCGGGCCGCCGTTCAGCAGCGGGTCGCGCTCGGCCTCGATGCGCTCACGCTCCTTCTGCTGGTGCCACCAAACCGCGCTGCCCACGCCAACGCCCGCCAGCAGCAGCGCCACCCAGAACGCGAAGAAGAACTTCCAGAAGAGCCGACCGAATCTCACGCTGCGCCCTTCACTCGCGGATCAGCTGGTAGCCCAGCCCGCGCACGGTCTCGATCCACGAGCGCCCGTCGGGCCGCGGGCCCAGCTTGTGGCGGATGCTCGACAGGTGCACGTCGATGCTGCGGTCGAAGCGCGCCAGCGGCCGCCCGAGCCCCTGCTCGGACAGCTCGGCCTTGGTCACGACACGGCCAGCGCTGCGGGCCAGCAGTTCGAGGAGATTGAATTCAGTGCTGGTGAGCTCCAGCGGCTCGCCCCGCCACTGGGCGCGGCGCATCTGCGGCCACATCTGCAGGGCGCCGGCCACCAGCGGCCCGCCGGCGGCATCGGCCGGGGCGACGTCCTGGGTGCGCCGCAGGATCGCCCGCAGGCGCGCCACCAGCTCGCGCGGGGTGCAGGGCTTGGGCACGTAGTCGTCGGCGCCGAGCTCCAGCCCGACGATGCGGTCCACGTCGTCGCCCTTGGCGGTGAGCATGATCACCGGCACCTGGCTGTGGGCGCGGATGCGCCGCAGGGCTTCGATCCCGCCCAGGCGCGGCATCATCACGTCGAGCACCACGATGGCGTAGTCGCCGGTCAGGGCGCCTGCCACGCCAGCCTCACCGTCGTGGGCCACGTCGGCCTCGAAGCCTTCCTGCTCGATGTACTCCCGCAACATCGACGACAGCTCCACGTCGTCATCCACCAGCAACACCTTGCTCATCCCGCACCTGCTTTCTGGAAAACCTGCCGCAGATGATACGGGCCGGCGGGCCGCCACGAAATTTCACGGCCGGGCTTTTACCCGCCTTTACATGCCTTTACATGTTGCGAACCGGGCTTAACAGCGCCCTGCCCGAAGATTTCACCTGTCTTCGAGCCCAGCGCCCAAACCATGCCCCGACGCCTCCGCCTGATCGCCCTTGCCACCGCCCTTGCCTGGAGCAGCGGCAGCCAGGCCATCAGCCTGCCCGATCTGGGCGATTCGGCCGAGACCGCCCTCTCCCGCCAGAGCGAAAAAGCCCTGGGCGAGCAGACCATGACCAGCCTGCGGGCCTCCGGCGCCATGCTGAACGATCCGGAGATCAACGCCTACCTCGACGCCCTTGGCCACCGGCTGGTGGCCTCCGACCCCGATCTGGCCGGCCAGCATTTCAGCTTCTTCGCGGTCGATTCCAACGAACTCAACGCCTTCGCGCTGCCCGGCGGCTACATCGGCGTGAACAGCGGGCTCATTGCCGCCACCCAGAGCGAGAGCGAGCTGGCCTCGGTGCTCGCCCACGAGATCAGCCACGTCAGCCAGCACCACATCGCCCGGCAGATCGCCGCCCAGTCGGGCACCCAGATGCTGTCGATGGCCGCGATGGTCGCCGCCATCCTCGCCGCCGGCACCGGCAACGGGCAGGCCGCCATGGCCGCCGCCACCGGCGCCACCGCGGCCCAGCAGCAGAGCATGATCAACTACACCCGCGAGCACGAGCAGGAGGCCGACCGGATCGGCTTTCAGCTGCTGGTGCGCGCCGGCTTCGACCCGCGGGCGATGGCCGCCTTCTTCGAGCGCCTCCAGCAGAGCACCCGGCTGGTGGATGCCGGCACCACGCCTGCCTGGCTGCGCACTCACCCGCTCACCGCCCAGCGGGTCGCCGAGGCCGAGGATCGCGCTTTCACCCAGCCCTACCGGCAGGTGCCCGACAGCCAGGACTACCACCTCGCCCGCGCCCTGGTGCGCAGCTACGAAGGCCAGCCCCGCGACGCCGAGCAGCGCCTTGCCGCCGAGCTCGCCGAAGGCCGCTACCGGGATCGCATCGCGGCCCGCTATGGCCTCGCCGCGGCCCAGCTGCGGGCCAGCCACTTCGCCGCTGCCGAAGCCACCGTCGACGGCCTCACCCGCGACGGCTTCCGCCACCCCATGCTCGAAGCCCTGGCCGGGCAGATCCTCAGCCAGTCGGGCCGCAGCGACGCCGCCCGGGCGCGCTACGAAGCCGCCCTCAAGCGCTATCCGGATCACCTGCAGCTGGTGTACGACTACCCCGCCCTGCTCATCAAGAGCGGTGATTTCAAGACCGCCGCCGCCTTCATCGACGCCCGGCTCCTCCTCCGCCCCAGCGACGCCACACTGCACCAGCAGGCCGCCGAGGCCTGGGCCGCGCTGGGCAGCCCGCTCAAATCCCACCGGCACCAGGGCGAGTTCTACGCCCTGTCGGGCAGCACCAAGGCGGCGATGGAGCAGTTCCAGCTGGCCCTCAAGAGCACCCGCGACGACGGCCCCGACGTGCAGATCGTCGAAGCCCGCCTGCAGGCCCTGCGCGCCCGCGAGCGCGAGGACAAGGCCGACGGCCGCGGTGACGGGCGCACGCGGGGTAACAAACCCGAACTTTCCCTTTACCCGCATTTACCCAGCGACAACCGCCATTAACACCGGCAAATGCGAAATTTCATCCCATCAGGCGGGCATTGACGCCGGCCTGATCCGACAACCGAACCCATCCAAGGAAACGCCATGAACCTCCGCAAGAAGATCCTGCCCCCCCTAGCCCTGGCCACCGCCACCGCCGCCGCCCTCCCCTTCGCCGCCCAGGCCATGGACGGCGGCCCCCACTGCGATGGCCACGGCCCGCGCTTTGGCATGCGCGGCGGGATGGATCATTTCGAAGGCGGCATGCACATGCCCCCGTTCGTCCGCGAACTCAAGCTGACCGAAGCCCAGCGCGACCAGATCTTCAAGATCATGCACGAGCAGGCCCCGGCGATGCGCGAAAAGGCCAAGGAAGCCCGCAAGGCCCGCACCGACCTGCGCGCCCTCACCTTCTCGGGCAATTACGACGAAGCCAAGGTCAAGGCCCTGGCCGACACCGAAGCCCAGGCCATGGCCGCCATGACGCAGATGCGCGCCGCCGGCGCCAATCAGATCTATCAGCTGCTCACCCCCGAACAGCGCAAGAAGGCCGACGAGCTGAAGGCCCAGTTCGAAGCCGACGGCCCCCGCCGCGCTGGCCCGCCGCCCGCCGACGCCCCTGCCGGCAAGCGTCGCTGATCCCCACCACTGGCGGGGCACGCCCGTGCCCCGCCTTCACCCGCCCAGAGAGCACGCCAAGCCCATGCGCCCCCTCGACCCCATCGACCGCAAGATCCTCCATGCCCTGCAACAGGACGGCCGCGTCACCATGACCGATCTGGCCGCCCAGGTCGGCCTGTCCGCCACACCCTGCACCGAACGCGTCCGCCGCCTGGAGCGCGAAGGCATCATCTCCGGCTACCACGCCCGCGTGAACCCGCTCGCCCTCGGCCTGCGGGTGCTGGTGTTCATCGAGATCCGGGTGTCCAACAAGTCGCCCAAGGTGCTCGACGAGATCCGCCAGTCCCTCGAAAAGCTCGACGAGATCACCGAATGCCATCTGGTCACCGGCGATTTCGACTACCTCATCAAGGCCCGCCTGGGCGCCCTGGAGGATTACCACGACCTGCTGTGCACCCTGCACAGCTACCTGCCCGGCGTGGTGATGCAGCGCAGCTACGTGGTGATGGAAGAGCTCAAGGAAACCCACTACCTGCGGGCCTGACCCGGCGCGCAGCATCGTCGGCGGCCCGGCCCTCGAAACCCTGCCCGACGCCCGCCCCAACGGCGCAAAATGACTACCGCGGCCAACCGTCCGCGCCCCGTCGACTCCCCGCGCCACGCCCATGAACTACCTCGCCCACGCCTTTCTCGCCGGGCCGCTCGCCACCGACCGCATCGGCGGGGTGATCGGCGACTTCGTCAAGGGGCCGCTGCCAGCCGGGCTGGATGAGGCCCTCGCAGCAGGCGTCGCGCTGCATCGGCGCATCGACAGCTTCGCCGACAGCCACCCGGCCTTCCGTCGCAGCCGGGCCCGGATCAGCGACGCCCGGCGGCGGGTGAGCGGGGTGATGGTCGATATGTTCTACGATCACTTCCTGGCGCTGCACTGGCAGCATTTCAGCCCCCGCCCCCTCACCGACTTCACTGCCGAAACCTACCGGCTGATCGCCGCCCACCCCGCCCCCCTGCCCGCCGGCTTCATGCCGGCCTTCGAACGCATGGCCGCCCACGACTGGCTGGCCAGCTACCGGGACGCCGGCAGCGTCGCCCTCGCCCTGGACCGGATGGCGCGCTTCCGGCTGCGTCAGCCCAACCCGCTGGCGGGGGCTGGCGCCGAACTCCTGCACGCGTTTGCCGGGCTCGAAGCCGACTTCTTCGCATTCCTGCCCGATGCGCAGGCATTTGCCGCGCAGTTCAGAGCCCAGCGCTGAGCCCGCCCACCCCCGCGTGCGACGGGGGCCTAAACCTTTCATCGTCCGCGACCGTAATCGCTACATCGAGCCCACCGCGAGGCGTTGCAGTCATGGCCGCCGCAAAAGCGCACGCCGCACGCACGGCACCGGTGCCCCCACCGCCCCTCCCGACCACGATCGGGCCAATGGCAGCCCCGCACCGGCAATCACAATAAAGAAATCGTTGGAGAACACCTGATGACCGGCCTTTCATGGCAGTCGTTGAGAACAAGGCTGGTCGCCGGATCGCTCTGCGTTTCCGTCGCGTCGATCTGGATCGTGATGTTCGTGATCGGCAAGTATCTGCGCGCAGACATGGAATCGGCCATCTCGGCCCAGCAGTACTCGACGGTCTCCCTCATCGCCTCCGAAATCCACCGCTCGGTGAATGAGCGCAGCGCCATCCTGGACGGCCTCGCCCGGCACCTGGGCCGCCACGGCGACCTGCGCCGCGCCAGCCCCCAGGCACTGCTCGAATCCCAGGCCGGGCTCGATCCGCTGTTCAACTGGGGGGTCATCGTTGTGGATGCGAACGGCCTCGCCCTGGCCAGCGTGCCGTCCTCCCTCAACCGCACCGGCACCGATTATGGCGACCTGCCGTTTCTGCCCGAGGTGCGAGGCTCCGACACGGTCGTCATCAGCCAGCCACGCGTGGGCAAACGCACCGGCGTCCCGGTCATCACCCTCGCCCTGCCGATCCGGGCGCCGGACGGGCGCTACCTGGGTGCGGTGATGGGCGTCACCAACCTCAGCGAACCGAACTTCCTGGATCAGATCAGCACCGCCAAGTATGGCCACACCGGCGACTTCCTGGTCACCGACGCCCGATCACGCACCTTCATCGCCTCGTCCGACAAGCGCCGGGTGATGCAGACCGGCCCCGCGCCCGGGGTCAATCCGGTGTACGACCACTATCTCGGCGGGCACGAGGGCTCGGGTGTCGCGGTCAGCTCACGGGGGGTGGAGGAACTGTCGTCGTCGGTCAGGATCGGCAACACCGGCTGGCTGATGCAGTCGGTCCTGCCCACCCAGGAGGCCTTCCTGGTCGTCCGGCAGATGCAGCAGCGGCTGCTCTTCTCGGCGGTGGCGCTGACCCTGCTGGCCAGCCTGATCGCCGGCTGGTGGGTGCGCCGGCAGCTGCAGCCGCTGGAACGCTCCGCCGTGCTGCTCGACGAGATGCGCCAGGGCACGCGTCCGCGCCAGCCTCTCCCGGTCGGGCGGGACGACGAGATCGGCAAGCTGGCCAACGCCTTCAACGGGCTGCTCCAGTCCATCGTCGACCAGGAAGCCCTGCTCGCCAAGGTGGCCGCCACCGAGCAGGTGCGCAAGATCCTCGCCCACGTCCCCGGCATGGTCTTTCAGTACTACCAGCACCCCAATGGCACCGGCGCCTTCCCCTTTGCCAGCGACGCGGTGCGCGAGATCTACGGGGTCAGCCCCGAAGTGGTGGAATCCGACGCCACCAGCATCCGGGCGCTCCTCGTCCCCGAAGACCGCGAGCGCTTCTTCAGCTCGCTCCAGCAGTCGGCCACCAGCATGGAACGCTGGCTCGTGGACTACCGCATTCGCCACCCCGACGGGCAGATCAAGTGGCTGCACGTGGACGCCATGCCCGAACTGGGCGAGGACGACCGGATCGTCTGGTACGGCTTCGTGACCGACGTGACCGCCACCAAGGCCCTCGAACACGAGCTGGAGCTGCACCGCACCCACCTGGAGGAGCTCGTCCAGGAGCGCACCGAGCAGCTCGAAGTCGCCCGCAACGCCGCCGAATCGGCCAACGTGGCGAAGAGCACCTTCCTCGCCAACATGAGCCACGAGATCCGCACCCCGCTCAACGCCATCACCGGCATGGCCTTCCTGATGCACCGCACCGGCGTCACCCCCGAGCAGGCCGACCGGCTCACCAAGATCGAGGCCGCCAGCAGCCACCTGCTGGAGATCATCAACGCCATCCTCGACCTCTCCAAGATCGAGGCCGGCAAGCTCACCCTCTGCGCCGAGCACATCCGGATCCCGACACTGCTCGCCAACGTGGCGTCGATCATGCACGACCGCGCCACTGACAAGGGCCTCCAGCTGTGCATCGACGCCCCGGCCGACCTGCCGGGCGTCGTCGGCGACGAGACCCGCATCCAGCAGGCCCTGCTCAACTACGTGGGCAACGCCATCAAGTTCACCCAGCGGGGCAGCGTCACCATCGGGGTGAAGATCGAAGCCGACGAGGGCGCGCAGGTGCGCATGCGCTTCGAGGTGCGCGACACCGGCATCGGCATCCCCGCCGAGGCCCTCGACAAGATCTTCGAATCCTTCGAGCAGGCCGACAGCTCCACCACCCGAGAATACGGCGGCACCGGCCTCGGGCTGGCGATCACCAAGCGGCTGGCCGAACTGATGGGCGGCACCGTGGGCGTCAGCAGCGCGCCGGGCGAAGGCAGCACCTTCTGGTTCACGGCCCTGCTCGACAAGGGCGCGAAGCACGCAGAAGACCACGACCTGCCGTCGCTTCACCAGGCCGAGGCCGCCCTCATGGCGATCGCCCAGGGCAAGTCGGTGCTGCTCGTCGAAGATGAGCCGATCAGCCAGATGGTGGCGGAGGAGCTCCTCGTCACCGTCGGGCTGGAAGTCGATACCGCCGACAACGGCCAGCAGGCCGTCGCCAAGGCCGCAGCCAAGGCCTACGACCTGATCCTGATGGACATGCAGATGCCCAAGATGGACGGTCTCTCCGCCACCCGTGCCATCCGCCTCCTCCCGGAACGCCAGACCGTCCCCATCCTCGCCATGACGGCCAACGTCTTCAGCGAGGACAAGGCCAACTGCCTTGACGCCGGGATGAACGATTTCCTGCCCAAACCGGTCGTGCCCGAACGGCTTTACTCGGCCCTGCTGCACTGGCTGGGCTGAGGCCAGGCGCCGGCGCGTCCGGCATATCCACCGGGAGCGCAGCCATGAGGACTGCCATCACCGTCGGCGCCGAACTCACCCGAGCAAGCGCCACCACGGCCGGGGCTAGGAAAGTGCAAAGGGAACGATGTCCCACAGCATGTGCGCGAACACCGGCGGCCAGAGCCGCGTCGAGCGCATGTAGTAGACGGCAAACGTAAGGCCCACAGCCATCACCCAGATGGGGCCCAACGGGCCCTGGTAGAGGTGGCACAGCAAACGGACGAGCAAGGTCGCGCCCAGCGCCACCGAGAGCCCGTAGCCCCGCAATCCGCGCAGCAGGAAACCAAGCAGGAAGACCTCCTCGAACGTCCCGTTGATCATTGCCATCAGGACGACAGCCGGGGCGGACACGTTCGCCTCGACGACCATGATCTCGATGGGCTGCACGGGCTGGCCGATGGCAAACGGTGCATAGACAAGCGTACCCACCACCCAGGCCACCAGGAAGAGCATCACGCCGACGACGCTGCCCATCAGACTGGGCACAGGCAGCAGCGTCGAAATGGCGAACCCCCGGGTGTGGAGGAAGAGGATCGCCGAGGCCGCCAGCACGACCTCGACCATGACCGTCCACAGGAAACCGGCATCCGAGAAAGGCTGCATCGGAAAATTCGCAAGGACGGCCTGAATGGACAGAACGATGGACATCCCGAAGGCGATGCCGATCACGGCGATCGCCTCGCCTGGCGTCGTTGTCGTTCTCTGCGGCAGCTGCAATTTCAATCTTCCTGACGTGCAAGCTCGATTCCGCTGACCGGGCTGGCGTGCGCGTGTCGCGCTCAGCCCGATGACCCGCCTGTATTCTGCCAGCCGTGATGCATCGGAGGTACGCCGGAATGTGTCGGGAAGATGACCATTGAATCCCGCCTCGATCCGGCGCCAGCGGGCGAGCAGCCGTCGCTGCAGGTAGAGGCGGCGCATCGATGGCGCCCGGGTGTGGCCGGTATGAAGATCCTCGTGGCCAAGAACCGAAGGCCGATGCAACGCACCGGCCGCGACGCTCAGTTGCGCAGGCCCACCGGCACCATGTGGCCCATGCCGGCCATGGTGAGCACGCGGCCCACGTAGGCGCGCGTCTCGAAGTACGGCGGCACCCCGCCGTAGCGCTGCACCGCGCCTTCGCCGGCGTTGTAGGCGGCCACCACGCGGACGAGGTCGCCCTTGAAGTAGCGATGCAGCCAGCGCAGGTAGGCCAGCCCGCCGCGGATGTTGTCCTCGGCGTCGAGGGGATCGCGCACGTTGAAGCGGGCCGCGGTTTCGGGGATCAGCTGCATCACCCCGCGGGCGTTCTTGGGGGATTGGGCGAGGCGGTCGAAGTTGGATTCGACCCCGGCGATGGCCTGGGCGAGGCGCGGGTCCACGTCGTATTCCCGCGCCAGGCGCACCACCAGCGCCGCCACGTCGCGGCGCCGGGCGGGCAGGCTCTGGACGTATTTGTCCTCCTGCACCACGGCGATGTGTTCGTAGGGATGTTCGTCGGTCAGGCAGGCCGGCATCTGCTGGGGCACGTCGCCCAGCGCGTTGCGGACCAGGGCCTCGCCGGCCTGGGGGTGGCCCAGCTCGTGGGCGAAGGAGAGGAAGGACTTGGCCAGCCCGGCGTCGCGCACGCCACGCCCACCCTGGGCGCGCAGCAGGCCGGTGCGGTAGTGGGCTTCGGCGCTGCCGTAGCGGGCCGCCTCGCAGTACAGCGCAGCGGCGAGGGCTTCGTTGCGCTCGCTGCCGCCGCCCGTCTCGGCCGCCCAGGCGCGCTCCAGCAGCGAGCGCACCCGCGGCGGCTCGGCCTGCCAGCGGTCGGGCATCGGCACGGTCACCGCGCCGGCCGGTGCAACCACCGCCAGCGCGAGGACCAGGACGGACAGCCGCAACATCACGCCATCACTCCGCCATGCTGACCTTCATCAGCAGATCGACCTTGCGGCGCTCGGTGCCGTCCGGGTCGCGCACGATCACCAGCAGCGGGATCTGCTCCGGCGCATCCGCCGGCAGGGTGCCGAAGATGCGCTTGCTGCCGGTGTCGAAGTTGATCCAGCGCGGCAGCGGATCGCCGTTGGCGAGGGTCACGTTCTCGATCTCGCCCTGCCCGGCGATGGGCGCGAGGGACGTCTGGAAGTGGGCGCTACGCACCGCGGAGAGCAGGATCGGCACCATCAGCGGGCGCACCGGCGTGCCGGACGCGGCAGTGAACAGCCCCACCGGGGTGACGGTGCCGGCCGGCACCAGCGGCGGGCTGACCTGCACGAAGATCGCGCCATCCTGCACCGTGCCGCCGCCCGGAGTGGCCGAGGACACGCTGCGGTTGTTGTACTGCGGGCCTTCGTTGATCGCGCCGCCGGGCACCCGGTCGAACTGCTCGGGCGGCAGGTAGCGGGCGGTGGTGATGTAGCCGTTGCCGGACTGGGTGACCTTGTCCGGGCCGTACACGGTGTAGCCCGAGGCGAGCACGGTGAAGTCCCGCGCGAGGCCGTTCATGTCCTTGTCGGCGTAGGTGGGGTTGTCGTCGTAGATCAGCCAGCGGCCGTTGGTGGCCACCACGGCGCTGCTGCCCGGCGTGGCCTGGTTGGCGAAGCGCTTGCCGGCGTTGAGGACGACGGCGTTGGAATCGCCGCCAGTGCCGGTGCCCGCCACCTGCTGGGTGAGGGTCAGGTTGTCGGCGGGCACATCCACGAAGACCTTGCCGCCCGCGGCGATGCCGGCCACCGGCGCACCGGCCGCGCGGCTGACGCTGCCGACTTCCAGGTTGCCGGCGTTGCGGTACGAGAAGGCGCCGCCGGTGCTGGCGGCCACGGTATTGACGGTGTTGCCGGCATTCAGCAGCGCGCTGTCGCCGCCCGCCTCCACCAGCAGGCTGGCGGCCTGCACGGTGCCAGAGCCTGCCTGATTGACGCCGTTGCCGGCGCCGAGGCGGACAGTGCCCGCACCAGCGGTCAGGTTGCCGGCGCCCTGAGCGAGCTCGCCGCCGGCGGTCACGTTGATGTCGGCGCCGCCGCTCGAAAGGTTGGTGGCCAGGGCGATGTCGCTGGTGCTGCCGGTGGTCGTCAGGTTGATGGCCTGCCCCCGGGTAGTGATGCCGGTGGTGCTACCGGCCAGCAGGCTGGTCGGGGTGGTCACCGCATCGACGCGGAGCGCGCGGTTGCTGGCGAGGCTGAAGGCGCCGCCGGTCACGTCGGCGGCCACCTTGGCCACGGCGTTGCCGGCGTTGGCCAGGGACGCGCCCCCCGCCGCCGTCTGCACGCGCAGCTGCGAGGCGCTGAGGGTGGCGTCGGCGCCGGTGGTCTGGCTGATGCCGCCCGCCGCCGCGAGGCTGACGGTGTCGGTGCTGCCCGCATCGGCGGTGGTGGCGACGGCCTTGGTGATGGCGATGTCGCCGGCCAGGGTCTGCAGGCTGATGTGGCGGCCCGCAGCGGTGGTGCGTGCGCCGGCAGTGGTGCCAGCCGCAGCCGCGGTGGTGGTGGTGACGGAACCGACGGTGAGGGCCTGGCTGTTGACCATGGTCAGGTCGCCGCCGGCCACATCGGCCGCAAACGTGCCCACCGCGTTGCCGGTGCTTTCCAGCACCGCCGCGCCGCCCACCTGCACGCGCAGGGCGTCGGAACTGATGTTGGCCGAAGCCAGCTGGCGCACGTCGCCGCCCGCCACCAGGGTGGTGACGGCACCGCTGCCGCTGGTGACGACGGCGTTGTTGAGCTTGAGCGCACCGGTGGTGGCGACCAGTGTGGTGGCGCCCGCGGCACTCACGCCGCCGGTCGTGCCCAGCGCGGCCGTGGGGCCGACGCTGGTGGTGACGCTGCCAATATCCAGCGCGCCGGCATTCACGTAGCTGGTGCGCCCGCCGGTGCTGGCGGCCAGGGTGCCGACGCTGTTGGCCGGGTTGTCGAGGATGGCGTCGCCCGTCGCCTGCACGCGCAGGGCCTGGGCGGCGACGGTGGCGTCGGCCGCGCTGCTCTGGCTGATGCCGCCGGCCGAGACCAGCGTGGCCACGTCGGCCGCGGTGACGGCCTTGCTCACGGTGATGTCGCCGGCCAGGGTCTGCACCGTCACGCCACGGCCGGCCGAAGCCGCGGTGGCACCGGCCGAGGCGCCGGAGACGCTGCCGGTATTCACCTGGCCAAGGGTGAGGGCCTGGCTGTTCACGAAAGTCAGATCGCCGTCGATGGCCTGGGCGGCCAGGGTGGTGATCTGGTTGGCGCTGTTGTCGAGGCGCGCCGAACCGCCGGCCGCCACGATGCGGGCCTTGTCGCCCACGATGCGCGCGGCCGCTGCCGCCGCCTGGCTGATTCCGCCGGCGGATTCGAGGGTGATGGTGGCGCCCGAGGTGAGCACGCCCTGGTCGAGGGCGAGGCTGCCGCCCTGGGTGCGCAGGGTGATGTCGCGGCCGGCGACGGTGGTCTCAAGGCCACTCAGGGCCGGGCCGGCATTGACACCGGTGACGCTGCCCACGCTCAGGTTGCCACCGGTGTGGCTGAGCCACTGGGCGTTGGTCGAACGGGCCGCGAGGGTGTTCACGCCGGCCAGCTCGATGCGCCGGCCTTCGGTGCCGATGGCGCCGCCTGCCGCCAGCAGCGCGTTGCCGCTGGTGCTGATCTCTGTCGTGGTGCCGTCAGCGGTGGTGGTGGCGATGTCGCCGCCGGCGATGAGCTGGACCTGACCGCTGGTGGAGCCGACCGTGGCACCGCCCAGGTTGATCGCCTTGCCCGCCGTGTCGGTGCGCAGATCGACGCTGCCGCTGCCGTGGGCCGTGACGTTGCTAGTGACGGTGAGCGTGCCGGTGGACACACCCAGCGCGATGGGCGCATTGCCAGACTGGGTGACGAGGCCGGCCTTGTCGGGCCCGCTGGTGTCGGCGGGCTTGAGGCCGGTGACGGCGCCGACGATCAGGTCGCCGCTTGTCTGGCGCAGCCACTGGGCGCCGGCCGACTGGGCGGCGACGGTGTTCACGCCGGCCATCTCGATGCGCTTGCCGTCGGCGCCGATGCTGCCGCCGGCCACCAGCATGGCGTTGCCGCTGGTGGCGATCTCGGTGGTGGTGCCGTCGTTGGTGGTGGTGGCGATGTTGCCGCCGGCGATGAGCTGCACCTGCCCGCTGGTGGAGCGCAGCGTCGCGCCGTCGAGGGTGATCGCCTGACCGACGCCGTTGGTGCGCAGGTCGATGCTGCCGCTGCCGTTGGCGGTCACGTCGCGGGTCGCGGTGATGGCGCCGGTTTCGTTCACCAGCGCCACGCGGCCGTTTGCGGCGGTGGTGGTGATGCCGTCAAGGCTGCTCACCGCGCCACCGAAGGTGGCAGACGGGTTGATCGCCGCGACGCTGCCGAGGGTGAGGTCGGCGTGGGTGCTGTCGAGCTTGCGCAGCCAGGTATCGCCGCCGGCGCGGCTGGCGAGGGTGGCGGCTTCCTGGATCTCGATGCGCTGGCCGTCGGCGCCGATGGTGCCCGCCGCCTGCAGCAGCACGCTGCCGGTGGTGCGGATCTCGGGCGTCACGCTGGCGCCGCTGCTGTTGGCGGTGGTGGTGCTGATGTTGCGCCCGGCCACCAGCTGCACGTTGCCGCTGCCGGTGCCCGCGCCGTTGGTGGAGCGCAGGGTGGCGCCGTTGATGGCGATGTCGCCCGCGGTGCCGCCGGCGCGCAGGTCGATGCTGCCGTTGGCGCCGGCGCTCACGTTGTTGATGACGGTGATCGCATCGCCCGCGCCGCTGCCGAGGGTCGCCACGCGGATGTTGCCGGAGGCGGTGGTGATGCCGTTGGTGGCGCTGGCGCTATCTTGCGCGGTGGCGTTGCCGATGGTCAGCGCCTGATCGTTGCGGAAGCCGAAGCTGGCGCCGGTGCCGGTGAGGCTGGCGGCCAGGGTGCCGACGAGGTGCTTGCCACCGGCGCCGGTGTTGTCGAGGGTGGTGCTGTCCTGGGCCTTCACCAGCAGCCGGGTGGCGGTGATGTCCACGTTGGCGGTTTCGGTGACGGCGCCCTTGACGGCTTCGAGGGTGGCCGTGGTGCTGCCGCCGGCGATCACGTCGTCGGTGAGGGCCAGGTTGCCGCTGGTACTGGCGGCGTCCTTGGAGGCCGACAGGCGGATGGCGCCGTTGGCGGTGCGCACGCCGTCCATCGGGGTGCCGGCCACGTCGGCGACGGTGCCGATGGTGAGGTCGTTCTTGTCGGCAAAGACGAAGGCGCCCGCCCCGCTCACCCGCGCGGCCAGGGTGGCCACGTCGTTGGTGGTGTTGTCGAGGATCGCGCCGCTGGCCGTGCCCACGTAAAGGTTCTGGGTGGTGATGGGCGACGCGGCGGCCTGGCTGATGGCGCCGGCCACGGATTCGAGCTTCACGGTGGCGCCGCCGCTGGGGGTGCCGGCGGTGATGCCCGCGGTGGCGCTGCCGCCGGCGTTGGGCGCCAGGGTGCCCACGGTCAGGTTGTCGGCATCCACGTAGCTGAGGTTGCCGCCGGCGGTGTTGGCCGCCAGCGTGGCGGCGTTGTTGGCCGGGTTGGTGAGGGTCACGTCGCCGTTGCTCTTCACCAGCAGGCCGCCGGTGGCGATGGCCTGGGTTTGCGTGACGGTGCCGGTGCCCGTTGCCGCGCCGGTGGTGTCGAGGGTGAGGTTGCCGCGGCTGGACGCGCTGCCGATGGCGAGCCCGTTGGTGCCGAGCACGGTGCCGACGGTGAGCGCCTGGGCGTTGGTGAAATCCAGCCCCTGGGCGTCGCCGCTGATGCTGCCGGCGAGCGTGCCCACCTGGTTGGCGTTGTTGAGGAGCGAGGTGTTCACCGCCGTGACGCGCAGCGCGCTGGCGGTGACGATGGCGGCGGGCACGGCGGCGTTCTCGGTGATCGCGCCCTTGCCGGAGGACAGATCGACCACCGCGGTGCCGGCATTCACGAACTGATCGAGCTGCAGGTTGCCGCTGGTGGAGGCGCCGTCGGCCGAGGCGGCGAGGGTCACGTTGCCGTTGTTGGTGGTCACGCCGCTGGTGCTGCCGAGGAGCGTGCTGCTGCGGGTGCCGACGGTGAGCCCGTTGCGGTCGGCGACGCTGAGGGTGCTGCCGCTGCCGCCGAGGGTGGCCGACAGCGTGCCAATGTCGTTGGTGGTGCGCGACAGGGTGGCCGAGCCGCTGGTGAGGCCCAGCTGCAGGCCGGTGGCGGCGATGTCCTGGCTTTGCGTGAGATTGCCGGCGGTAAGCTGCAGGGCCACGTTGCCGGTGCTGGCCTGGGTGGCGCTGATGCCGTCGCGATTGGTCGTGGTGGTGGTCACCGAACCGTCGGACTGGGCGACGCGGTTGGTCACCGTCACGCGGCCCACGTCGAGCCCGCGGGTGTCGCGGAATTCCAGATTGCCAGCGGTGACGCTGGCGGCCAGGGTGGCAACCACGTTGTTGTTGTTGAGCAGCGAGCTGTCGCGGGCGCCCACGTAGAGCTTGTCGGCGGTGATGACCGGGCTCGCCGCGCCGGTGGCGCCGGCTTCCTGCACCTTGCCGGCGGGCGTGGTGAGGCTGACGGTGGCGCCGGTGGCGGTGATCGAGTTGTTGATGGCGAGATCGCCGGCGGTCAGGGCCAGGGTGGCGTCGTGGCCGGTGGTGTTGATGCCGACGGTGCTGGGCGTGGTGCCGCCGAGCCAGCCGTTGGCACCGGCGCTGGCGGTGTCGCGGGCATTGACGGTGTCCACCGCCAGGGCCTGGGCGTTGTTGAAGGCCAGGTGGCCGTCGACGCTGGCGGCGAGCTTGCTGACCAGGTTGGCACCGGTGAGCACGTTGTCGCCGCTGCCGAGCAGCTGGACGCTGTTCACGTCGAGGGTGCCGGCGCCGGTGGCACCGGCCTGGGTATGGACGGTGAGCGTGCGGGCGTTGTCGGCGCCGGGCGAGGCGGAATTGCCCTTCACGGTGAGGGCGGCATTGACCTTGACGTTGCCGCCGGTGCCATCCATCTCCAGGATGGTGTGGTCGCGCAGCGTGGTGGCCGATGCCACCGTGAGGGTGCCGGTGGAGGCGCTCACCACCGGCGTGGCGGTGGCCGAGGCTGCGCTGGCCGCGTGGCCGACCACGATATCGGTGAAGCCCGGCTGGAAGACCGAGGTGGACGCGCCGTTGAACCAGTTGCTGGAGAGGTTGAGCTTGTCCACGCCGCCCGGCGTGCCGAAGCTGATGTTGCGGCCGGCGGTTTCGGTGTGCACCCGCAGCTCGCCGCTGGAGGCGACGTTGAGGTGCAGGTTGGACGAGTTGATGAACTGCATGCTGTCGGCCGCCAGGGTGACGATGCCGCTGGCGGTCACCCCGCCGCTCACCGCGGTGGTGGGCGCCGAGCCGATGTACATGCTGTCGCCGGCCGAGTAGATGCCGAAGCTGTTGGCGCCGCCGGTGTCGCTGGTCTTGCCGCCCGAGCTGCCGTACAGGCTGATGTTGCCGGACGTGGAGACGATGCTGGTCTTGGCGTTCTCGAGCTTGATGCCGTGGTTTTCGACCAGATAGCTCTGGTCGCCGCCGCTGCCCTTGCCGACGACGGTGATGTTGCCGCTGTCGCTCTGGATGAGCGCCGCGGACGAGATCACCACGCCGTCGTAGCGGCTGGCGCCGGTGACGGCCGGGGTCATGCCCACGCCGGTGGCGTCGCCGGTGATGGCGATGGCGCCGGTGGTGGTGGCGAGGGTGACGCGGGAGCTGCCGTCCTCGCCGATCACCACGCCGTCCTTCTGGCCGGACGAGGCGCCGCCGGGCACGCTGCCGGTGAGGGTGAGATCGCCGGTGCCCGAGCGCAGGTTGGTGAGCGCGCCCTTGATGCGCACGCCCGCGCCGGCGGTGGTGGTGGTGGGCGCGCTGCCGGTGAGGGTGATGCTGGCGCCGGTCTGGCTGGCGTCGCCGGCGATGCGCGAATCGAGCACCGCGTTTTCGAGGTAGATGCCGTCCTTGATGCCCGACAGGTCCGCGCCAAAGCCGGTGGCGGCGGTGGCGGCCGAACCCAGGTCGATGGTGCCGCCGTTGCTCTTGATGCTGGCCGCGACCGAGTCGCTGCCCTGAAGGATCACCGCGCCGCCGCTGTTGCCGTAGGCCGTCGACTGGAAGGGGTTGAGCGCCACGTCGAGCTTGCCGGACGTGGTGGTGCCGTCGATGGTGCGCTGGACGAGCTTGATGGAGCGATCGGCGTTGATGGTCAGCGTCTTGTCGCCGGCCGTCTTGACGATGTCGAAGGTGCTCTGGAGGTAGTCGGTGTAGCCGGTGTTGCTGCCGTAGGTGCCGCCGCTCACGTTGATGGTGGTGTCGGCGGCGGTGAGGGTGATCGACGGCGTGCCCAGCAGGGACGACGCGGTGATGACGTCGCCCGAGGTGGAGAAGATGTTGATCGAGCCGGCGTTGAGGGTGGTGGTGAGCGGGCCGGTGAGGGTCAGGCTCTTGAGGCCGGTGGTGCCGGTGCCGCCCACGTAGTTGGCCGACGAGGTGCCGAGGGTGATCGAGCCCGGCCCGGCCGACGGGGTGCCGGCGTCGGCGCCGGTGGTGTCCAGCGTGAGGGCCTGCGGGTACTGCACCAGGTAGGTGCCCGAGACGATGTTGCCCTTCACGTCGATGTTGCCGCCGCGGCCGGTGAAGCTGGCGCCGCTCTGGGGGCCCTGGGCGTTGATGGTCACCGAATAGCCGGGGGCGGCGAGGGTCACGTCCTGGAAGAAGTTCACGTCGCCCGACTTGGCGGCGCTGGCCTCGGTGATCTTGGTGGAGATCGGGGTGGTGTTGGCCAGGGTGACCGGCTTGTAGAAGTTGATCGTGCCGCCGTTGGTGGCGAGCGCGTTGTTGAGGGTGACGCTGCCGCCGCTCTGGCTGGCATCGGCGCCCATGTTGATGTTGAGCGCGCCGGTGATCGACGAGATCTGGTTGTTGACGACGATGTTGCCGCTGGCCGAGTTGAAGGTCAGCGTCGAGGCGCTGCCGGCCGTCTTGGAGATGTCGGCATTGACGGTGATGAGCGTGTCGGCCTGCAGGGTGACGGTGGTGCCGCCGGCGTTGAGCGCCGTCTGGATCGAGGTGTTGGACACCGTGTTGTTGGTGCCGTTGGTGTTGCCGGTGAGCGCCGAACCGGTGGTGGTCACGTCGAGGGTGGCCGGGTCGAGCAGCCAGTTGCCGCCCTTGCCGCTATCGGCCGCCACATCCACGTTGCCGCCGAGGCCCAGCACACCCTTCGACGAGGTTTCGACCTTGCCGCCGGTGCCGCTGCCGGCGCCCCGGGCGCTGATGCTGCCGTCCATGTGGGTGGCGTCGGCCGACCACAGCACGGCGGTGCCCCCGGAGCCGTTGGCGGTGGCATCCACCTTGATCGCTGCGCCGGTTTGCTGGGTCACGCTGCCGGCGGTGGCGATGGTGGCGTCCTTGCCCTGCCAGCCGCCGCCCACCAGCACCTGCCCGCCGCCCGCCGCGCCGCTGGCGTCGGTGACGGAGCCGTTGGCGAGGGTCACGTTCTCGATCGTGGCGACGATGCGCCCGCCGGTCTGCCCGGCGCCGCTGCCGGCGGCCAGGGTGGTGCCGGCCAGCCGGACGTCGCCGCTGCTGGCTTCGATCCACACCTCGCCGTTGCGGCTGGCGATGCTGTTGGCCCGCACGGTGCCGGTCTGATTGACCGCCGAGGCGAGCATGGGCGCCGCGCTCTTGGCGGTGAGCAGCACCTTGCCGCCATCTGCCGCCACGAGGCCGCTGTTGTCCACGCGGGCGGCATCCGAGCCCGCCGCCACGTCGATGCTCACCAACCCGGTGAGGCCCAGGTTGACGGTGACCTTGTCGCCCGCCACCAGCGCCGAGGTGCCGCCGGGGGTGACGATCTGGCCGGCGTTATTCACGGTGCCGCCGATCAGGGTGACGAAGCCGCCTTCACGGCTGATGAGGGTGCCGAGGTTTTCCACCTTGCCCGGCAGCGTGGGCTGGCCGAACTGGTATTTGCCGGCGAGGAAGTCTGCGTCGCTCATGCGCATGGCGGCGGCGATCAGGCCACCCACATCCACCCGCGCGCTGGCGCCGAACAGCACGCCGTTGGGGTTGAGCAGCACCACCACGCCGTTGGCGTTGAGCTGGCCGAGGATCTGCGACGGATCAGCCGACAGCACCCGGTTGAGGGCCACCGCCGAGCTGTTCGGCTGGACGAAATTGACCGTGGCGTTCTGGCCGATGTCGAAGCGCTGCCAGTTGGTGATCATCCGCGCGGTGTTCTGCTGGATGTTCATCACGTTGCCGGTCTGGCTGATGGCGCCGGCGCCGGCGGTGATCTGCGCGCCGGTGGGCAGGGCGTTGGCCGCGGGCGGCGCGGCCAGCACCACCGACTCGGGGTTGAAGGTCACCGCGAGGATGAAGGCGATGAGGCGGACTTTGGGCAGTTTGATGGCGTTCATCGTGGTATCCGTGACTGGCCGGCCGGTCAGAAGCTGACAGTGCCCATGATCCAGATCCGGGCCGACTTGTCGGTCCCGTCGCTGTCGGTGTTGTTGATGGTCTGGTTCGGGTTGGTGCCGATCTTCTTGGCCACCACCGCCTTGAGGGATGCGGTGTCGGTCTTGACCAGGCTGGCCCCGATGCCGTAGCCCTTGAGGGTGTAGCTGTTGGGCCGGTTGCCGGCGCTCCAGCCATCCCAGGTGGTGTGGTACTGGGTGATGCCGCCCAGGTCGAAGAAGCCGAACACGTTGGATTCGCCGAGCATCGACGTGCCCAGGCTGCGGCGCACCTCGAGGCTGGCCAGATAGCCGGAGTCGCCGAAGGCCTCGCCCACCGGGTAGGCGCGCACGCCGCTCGGGCCGCCGAGCTGGAACTTCTCGGCGGAATCCAGGTTCTTGCCAGCGAACTGGCCGCTCAGGCTGGCGAACCAGCTCCACGGGCTGCCGGGCCCACCGATGGGGGCGAGGCGCACGGCGGAGTAGTTGGTCTTGGTGAAGTGGCCTTCGGTGCGCGCACTGATGCTGTCGCGCAGCGCGTTGGCGGCGTTGCCGCCGAGATCGGCATTGCCGGTGGCAACGGAGAGGTTCCAGCTGTAGGTGCCGCCGAAGCGGTCCAGCCCGTCACCCAGGAGGCCGAGGGTGAACAGGTCGATCTTGCGGGCGCTGTCGGTGGTGCCCTCGATGTTGTGGGTGAGGTTCTTGGCGTCGTAGCTGCCCGACAGGGAGATGTTGGACGTGGCGCTACGGAAGAGCGGGTAGCTACCGAAGAGCGACGCGACCCGCGCCTTGCCGTCCAGGTTGACCGGGATGACCTGCCCCGCGAAATCCATGCTCACTTCAGAGTACGACGCGCCGAGACGCCCGCCCTTGTTGCCCACGGGCACCACCACGCCGGCGCGGCCGCTGGTCATGCCCGACGAGCGGCTGGCGGTGAGGCTCCACAGGTCGCCGTAGCCGGTGGGGCTGTTGAGGTTGGCGGCAAAGCTCAGGCGGCCGGTGCCGGTGAAGTGGTTGCCGTAGTTGTCTGCCCACACGCTGCCGGAGACGAGCGGGCTCTCCTCCACCTGGGCTTCGACCTGGGTGGTGCCGGGCTGGCTGCCGGGGGCGAGGTTGGCCTTGATCTTCTTCACGCCGGGGAAGTCGTTGGCCACCAGCAGGCTCTGCTCCAGCGCCTCGCCGTTGAGGGGCTGGCCGGCGGGCGCACCTTCGGCCAGCACGCGGGCCACCACCTCCGGCCGGATGCGCTTTTCGGCGCCGCTGGTGACGATGCCGCCGATGCCGGCGCTGCCATCCACCACGCCTTCCTGCACCGTGATCTCGAGGGTGCCGCCATCCACCCGCTGGGGCGGCAGGAAGGCCTGGGCGAGCGGATAGCCTTTGGCGCGGATCGCGCTGGCGATGGCTTCGGCCGGCTTCTGCATCTCGGCGACGGTGAGCTCCTTGCCTTCCCAGGGCTCGACGGCGGCCTTGACCTCGTCGGGGGTGAGCAGGCTCACGCCGGTCACTTCAAAGCGATTCACCTGGATGCGCGGCTCGACCGCCGGCACCTCGGCGTAGTCGGCCGAGCGCGGGGTGAGACCCTCGATGGCGACGGCCATCTGGCCTTCCTTCATCATCGCCCGGGAGATGCGCACCTGCACCTGGGGGTGGCCGTTGGTGCGCAGGTAGTCGGCCACGGCATGCACGGCCTTCTCGAATTCGGGGAAGCTCAGTTCGCGATCGAGCCACGGCGCCATGGCCTGCTGGAGGCCCTCCTCCGACACCTTCACGTTGCCCTCGACCCGGAAACCCTGCATCGACAGACGCAGGCCCGCCAGGGACGTCTGGGCCTTGGGCATGGTCGAACGGATGTCCGCCTTGCGCAGGGTGGTGGCCGGCTGGCCGAGGGGACGGGCCGGCGTGCCCTGGTTGGCGCGGGTCTGGCCGGCGGTCACGACGCCGATGTCGGCCGCGGACGCGTTGGTTGTCGAGCGCAAGACCCCGACTCCGGCTACGGGCGGCGCGGCCAGCGAACCGACCACGGGAACGAGGAGCAGCAGGCTGCCTGCGCCGAGCCAGGCGCGACGGGGGCCGGCGGAGGCCAGCGGACGGCGGGAATGGGCCATGGATCGGGTCATCACAATTGAAAGTTGATGGCGCAGCGCTGACCGGAGGGCAGGTCGAAGCGGGGATTGGCGAGCAGGAGACGGACGCGGAAGGTGCCGCTGGCGGCGTCGATGACGCGATCCACCTGGCTGACCTTCGCCTTCTGGGGCGTCGGGGTGAGCTCCGGGGTCACGTCATAGACCTGGCCGGCGCGCACCTTGCCGAACATCCGCGAGGGCAGGATGGTCTCGACGTAGAGGGGGTCGAGCTGGGCGATGCGGAAGATCTTCTCCTGCTTCACCAGATCGCCGCGCTGGCGATAGACGTCCACGATCACGCCGCGGATCGGGCTGTGGATGGCGCGCAGCTTGAGGCGTTCCCGGCGCTCGCGCAGCTCCAGCTCGGCCATCTGCTGGTCGGTGGCGAGCTCGTCGAGCTCCTGGGTGGAGATCAGCTGCTTGCGCTGCAGCTCCTCGTTGCGCTGGCGTTTGCGCGCGCCGAACTCGGCCTTGGCGGCCTGGGTGTCCACCGAGGCCGCCTCGACACCGGCGTTGAGCCGCGCGAGGAGCTGCCCCGGGCTGACGATGTCGCCGCGGTCGACGCTGACCGCTTCGATCACGCCATCCACGGGCGTACCGACGTTGATCTCGAGGGACGGCTGGATCAGGCAGCTCACCTCCGGGTTGGTCCGGGGTCTGGCGGGCTGCAGCGGATCGGCCGCCAGCGTGCCCCCGGCGAACAGTGCAAGCGCCAGGGCAAGAAGGGTCTTATTTTTGCTCAAGCGTGAAATCCTCTATTCCATCTCGCCCGTAAACGACAAAGCAGCCCTGCTTCTGAAGTCGGCGCGCAGCAAAAATCCGCGAATACCCGCGTGGCGTTTTTCCGTTCGCATCTGGGCCCGCCGGTAAAGCCCGAGGGCCAGGGCATGCCACGGCCCGGACGGCCCGCCGCCGGCCAGACGGGCCGCCAGCCAGCCGCGCAGGACAGGCAGCATCCCGGCCACCAGCTCGTCGTCGAGGGACAGGATTTCCTCCCACGAGCCCGGGTCGCCCATGCGGGCGCAGCGCCCGGCCAGCTGGCGATCCACGCGGGAGGCGTCGTGGAGTTCGGTGAGGATCACGTGCAGCCCGCCGGCCGTGCGCACGGCGTCGCCCAGCTTGATGTCGGTGCCGCGGCCGGCCATGTTGGTGGCGATGGTCACCTGCCCAGCGTCGCCGGCGCTGGCCACCAGGGCGGCTTCCTGCTCGTCCTGCTTGGCGTTGAGCACCTGATGGGCGATGCCGGCGGCGGCAAGACGCGCCGACAGATCCTCGGACGCGGCGATCGAGCGCGTGCCCACCAGCACCGGCCGGCCCTGGCGACTGTGGGCGACGACGCTGTCCACCACCGCCTGCCAGCGCGCATCGCCGGTGGCAAACAGCCGCGCCGGCAGGCGCAGGCGGCGCGACGGCCTGTGGGGCGGGATGCGCACCACGCCCAGGCCATACACGTCGGCCAGTTCGCCGGAGACCTCGCGGCAGGTGCCGGACATGCCGGAGAGCCGCAGGTAGCGGCGGAAGAACATCTGGTAGCTGATGCGCCCGAGGGTTTCCTTCTCGGGCGACACGGCGACGCCCTCCTTCACTTCGATGAGCTGCTGCAGGCCGCGCTCCCACGAGCGGTCGGGCATCACCCGGCCGGTGTGCTCGTCCACGATCATCACCTTGTCGTCGCGGACGATGTAGTGGATGTCGCGCCGGAAGGCGTGCAGGGCCTGGAGCGCCAGCACGCAGGCTTCCTCGGTGCGCAGCACGCTGCGCCACACCGGCGAGGCGGTGACTGCCGCGGCGAGGGCCGGCAGGCGCTGGCGGCCGGGCTCGGTGAGGCTGACCTGATGGCGCTGCGGGTCGAGGGTGAAATCCGTGTCGGCCACCAGTTGCCCGGCCAGGGCGATGGCCTCCCGGTAGAAGGTTTCGGCCTCCACGCTCTGGCGGGCGGCGGAGATGATGAGCGGGGTGCGCGCCTCGTCCACGAACACGCTGTCGGCCTCGTCCACGATGGCGAACTGCAGGCCGTGGAGCAGATGCCGGCGCTGCGCACCCAGCATGCCGTCCAGCGCCAGGCGCAGGGGCTGCATGCGGTCGGCCAGGGCCAGCCGGTCGCGCAGGTAGTCGAAGACGATGGTCTTGTTGCTGCAGTAGACGATGTCGGCCCGGTAGGCCGCGGCTTTTTCTTCCGGCGTGGCGGCCTCACCCACAAAGGCGCAGCCAAGGCCGAGGGCGGCGTAGAGCGGGCCGAACTCGTCCCGGTCGCGCTCGGCGAGGTAGTCGTTGACGGTGACGATGTGCACCTTCATCCCGGCCAGGGCGGCCGTGGCGGCGGCCAGGGTGGCGGTGAGCGACTTGCCCTCGCCGGTGTTCATCTCGGCGATGTTGCCGTGGAGCAGCACCCAGGCGCCCTGGATCTGCGTGCCGAAGTGGGCCTTGCCCAGCAGCCGGCGGGATTCGCGCCGCACCGTGGCAAAAGCCTGCGCCACCAGCCGGTCGTCGGCAAAGCCGTCGCGGCGGAGCAGGCGGCGCAGATCGGTGAGCGCAGCGGCGCGGGCGGCATCGTCGAGGGCGTCGAGGCGGGCTTCCTCGGCCTCCACCTGATCCGCCACCGCCAGCCGGCGGCCGGCGCGCAGGGCGACCCGCGCCCGCAGGCGCACCCGCAGGCCCTCACCGATGCGGTCGAGCCACGGCAGATCCTGCCAGTCGCGGCGCTGGGGGTAGGCGTCGGCGCGGAGCGTGAGGGAAAACATCGGCTACACCGCGAAGCGCTTCATGAACTGCTGGCGCAGCCCGCGATACCACTGCTCGCCCAGGGGCGCCGGGCTGTGGGAGAAGCGCACATGCACGCGCCCGCCCAGGTAGCGCGGCTGGACCGGGCCGGTGAATTGCAGCTCGAACTGGAACAGCGGCTCCAGCGCCCGGGGCGCCTTGCCTTCGGCGCTGGCCTCCGGGTCGAGGCCGATCTGGCCGCCGCCCTGCAGGGCCAGGGCCATGCTGGGCAGCTCGGCGCTGGCGCCCGGCACCTCGCGGACGACCTTGGCCTGAAGCACGTCCCACAGGCTCTCTGCGGAGCGGATCTCCACCTTGCCGGCCCGGTGGCGGACGAGATCGACCCGCCCCTGGGGCACCACCGCCAGCAGGGTGTAGCGGGCCGGGTCGAGCACGTAGGCGACCTGCTCGCCCCGCGGCAGATGGCGGCCGGTGAAATCCCCCGGCGATTCGATGTCGAAGCGGCCGGCGTGGGGGCTGCGCACCACCAGATCGCCGCGCCGGGCGGCCAGATCGGCCAGCCGCTGGCGCTGGTGGGCGAGCTCGCTGCGCACCATCTGCATCTGCACCCGCTCGGCGGTGGAGGCCAGGGCGAGGCGGGCCTCCTGCTCCTGCACCAGGGCTTCGGCCTGGGCGAGCTGGGCGTCGAGTTCGGGTTCGGTGCAGCTGAACAGGGGCTGGCCGGCGGCCACCGGCTCGCCGGGCCGGGCCAGGATGCGGTCGCCGAAGCAGGTGGCGGGCACGCGGATGCGCGACTGCTCGGGCATCCAGATCACGCCCTCGACCATCGTCCAGTCGGCCACCGGCACGAAGGCGATGAAACCCGCCAGCACCGCCGCCAGCGCCAGGCTCACCCCGCCGGCCTTGCGGCGATGGCCTTCCAGCGCCGGATCGCGGGCCACGAAACGCACGAACTTCACCAGCGGCTGCACCGCCAGCCCGTAGGCCGCCCACAGGGCCAGCAGCACGCCAAAGACGAAGAACTGCCCCGCCACCAGCACGATGATCGACACCGTGACGACCGTCCGGTAGATCACCGAGCCCAGCGCAAACGCCACCAGCCACGCGGGCTCGCGGGCGGTGAGGTGGAGCGGCGGCTGGGCCTCGGTGCGGAACAGGTAGCGCCGGCACAGGTAACCCACGTAGCGGTTGGCCCGCTGGGACAGGTTGGGGATCTCCAGCGCGTCGGAGAGGATGTAGTAGCCGTCGAAGCGCAACAGCGGGTTGGCGTTGAAGACCAGCGTGGTGACGCCGGCGAGGATCACCACCTGATGCAGCACCGCCTTGGTCACCCCGCCGCTCACGCCGGTCCACAGCCACACGGCGATGGCGGCGAGGCCCAGCTCGGCGATCATTCCCGCCGCGCCGATGAGCATCCGCTGCCACTTGCTGGGCAGGGTCACGCTCTCGCTGGCATCCACGTAGGGCACCGGGATGAAGACCAGGAACATCAGCCCCATCTCCCGGCAGCGGCCACCCAGCGCCTTCACCGCCAGCGCGTGACCAAACTCGTGGAAGGCCTTGAGGAGCGGGTACAGCAGCGCCAGGATCAAGATGTTGTCGCCGGTAAACACCCGCGCGGTGATGTCGGCGGTGAGCTCGTCCCAGTGCATGCCCACCAGCACCGCGCCGACCAGGATCAGCAGCATCCACGCCAGCAGGATGCCCTTCCAGGCGGCCGGCGGTACCTGCCGGGTGATGGCGCCCACCAGCGGGTCGGGGTCGAACAGCGGCAGTTTGAGGGACAGCGGGTTGGCCAGGTATTGCTTGAGGCGCGTCTTTTTGAGGCGCGCGCCGCGCTCGGCCAGCTCGCCCAGATCGGGCTTGCGGTCGGTAAGCAGCACGTTGGCCTGATGGAGCTGGGTGAGCAGGCCGAGGATCTCGTCCTGGGTCGGCGCCTCGTCACCCAGGTTGATGCAGGCGTGGCGCCAGATCTCGTCCAGCGTACGCACGCCGTCCATCAGCGCCAGCACCCGGTAGGCGGAGGGGTTGAAGCGCAGCACCCGACCGCTGGCCAGATCCTGCATCACATACCAGCGCTGCTCGCGGTAGGTGTGCTGGACGAGCCGGGCTTGCCGGCGCAGGCGTGGCTTGAGATCCGCCACGCGATACCAGGATGAGGAGAACAGCGCAGAAGTCATGCTGCTCTCCCAAGGAAACGCCGGGCCGTCCCAAGTTTCCTTGGCCCCCTCGGGGGGCAGGCCGGGCGCAGCCCGGTCGAGGGGGCCCTCATACCCCGAGCCACGACCACAGCTGCAGCCGGCTCCATTCGATGAAGCGACGGCTCCAGATCCACACCAGACGCTCCTCGCCCACCGTCACCTTGCCGATGCCGGCCATGCCCGGGCGCAGGTCGGGCACCTCGGCCTCGGGCGCGGCCTCGACGCGGAACAGGTTGCGCCCGCCCTCGGCGTGGGCGACGGCGGTGATCAGCGTGACCTTGAAGGGAATCGTCCGGTCCGGCAGCGCGGTGAGCACCAGCTCGCCCCGCTGGCCGACCTTCAGGTGGGCGATGTCGCTCTCGGCCACCTGCAGCACGATGCGGTAGGCGTCGAGCGGCGCAATCTCGAACAGGCTCTGGCCCTTGCGCACCGCGCCGCCAAGCTGCTGGGAGAGATCGCCGCTGACGATCAGCCCGGCAAAGGGCGCGCGCACCTGGGCCTTGGCCATCATGGATTCGGACAGCCGGCGCTGGGCCTCGGCCTGCTGGCTCTGGGCGCGGGCGATCTGGATCTGGGCCAGGTTGCGCTGGGCCTCGGCGTCGTTGGCCTGCTGGTTGTACTGGTTCTGCTGGCTCGACCAGCGGGAGGCTTCGAGCTGCAGCTCGCGGTCGTCGAGGGTGGCGAGGGTCTCGCCCTCCTTCACCACCTGCCCGGCGCGGGCCTGGGCCGAGGCGACGAAGCCGTCGAAGGGCGCGACGATCAGCCGGCGCACCCGGCCTTCGAGGGTCGCATCGCCGCTGATCCGGAAATCGCCGGTGGCGAACAGCGCGAACAGCAGCACCGCCAAGCCAGCCAGGCTGCCCAGCTTGAAGGCCGCGTGGCGCGGGCCGAACAGCCGGTGCATCAGCCGCCGCCCGGCGTCCGCCACGCGGCGGTGCAGCGGGCGCTCCTGGCGGCGCTTGGTGACGAGGGCGTGGCCGAGGATGGCCGGCAGCGCGCTGGCGAGCACCTCGGCCTGCGGGTCCACGCCGGTGTCCTCGGGCCATTCGAAGATGAAGACGCCGTGCTCTGCCGCGTCGCCGCCACCATCGTGGGCGGGCATTGCGAAGGGCACGGAGAGGATCAGGCCGTTGCCGTAGTCGCGGGCGAGGGTCGCGCGGTCGCGGCGCACCAGGCCGTCGG
>NZ_BSPX01000068.1:0-295 GCF_030161255.1 Zoogloea oryzae | reverse complement strand
TCATCGCGGCTTCCAGGGCGCGCACCAGATCGAGCTTGCGGGCGAAGTCGGCGGTGTGGGAGAGCGCGGCCAGCCGCACGGTGGCCTTGCCCCGGGCAAAGCCGATGGCCACCCGGTCGCAGCCCAGGCGCACGGCGGCCTCGGTGGCGACGGCCTGGCAGGCGGCGTCGGCCCGGCCTTCGCCGAGGGTGAGCATCAGCAGATCGAGGGCGGTCATCAGCCGCTCGCGCAGCGCGCTGCGTTCGTCCTGGCCCGCTTCGCCCTGCCGCAGGGCCAGCCAGCCGCTGCCCCAGCG
>NZ_BSPX01000067.1:0-28032 GCF_030161255.1 Zoogloea oryzae | reverse complement strand
CACCGCCAGCGCCGGCATCGCCAGCGGCGAAGACTGGCGCCACTGCGCCCAAGCCGTCCTCGGCCCCCGCGACGGCGCCGCGCGAATCACCATCGGCGGCAACCCGTCCATTGCCCCGGCACCGGGCCTCGCCGTGGCAACGCCAGCCTCGCCCCGCAAACTGCTGCAGGCGATCCACGCCCAGCGGAGCGAGCGCCGCAACGTCACGGTCGGCGGCCTGCGCGGCAGCTATCGCGCCGGCGAGACGATCCGCGTTTCGGTCAGCGGCCCCCAGGGCGGGCAGCTCTACCTGATCGCCGCCCGGGACGAGGGCTTCGTGCTGCTCCATCCCTCGCCCGCCGCGCCCGCCGAACGCTTCACCGGCAGCCAGAGCCTGGGCCTTGTGGCCCGCGACATGGGCAGCGGCAACGCCCGCCTGCTGGCGCTGGTCACCGACAGCCCGCGCAACTTAATGCGGGCCGGCTTCAGCGGCGCCGGCAACGTCGCCACCGCCCCGGCCGACGCCCGCGGCCTGCGCGACCTGCCCCTCGAAATCCTCGGCGGCGACACCAGCCCCACCTGCCAGCGGGCCGAAACCCGCAACCTCGGCACAGCCCAGGCCCGCCAGTGCTCCACGGCCTTCGGCTCGGCCATCGTCGACCTCATCATCAGCCCTTGAGCACGGCGCGGGCGGCGGGCGGCCCGTGCTAGACTCGCCACCCGAATTTACATTCGCCGGCCGGGCTCGCCAGCCCGGTCGCCACGCCGTCGCACCCATGCAGTTTCACCTTGTCCTGCCCGGCCTCGCCTGGCCCCGCAGCGGTGCCAGTCACGCCGCCGGAGACCTGTCGCTGCCTGCGCTGTCCGCGCTCCTGGGCCACGCCCAGGCCAGCTGGCAGCCCGCCGTCGCGCCCGAGACCTGGCTCGTCGCCCGCTTCGGCGGCACCGACGTGCGTCTGCCCTACGCCGCCCTGCGTCGCGCCGGCGAAGCCCCGCCCGCCGCCGACGCTCACTGGCTGTGCTGCGACCCGGTGCACCTGCATTTCTCCCGCGACAAGCTGCTGCTGGCCGACGCCTCGGGCCTCGGCATCACCGCCGACGAAACCGCCACGCTCATCGCCGGCCTCAACGACACCTTCGCCGACATCGGCCGCTTCGAGGCACCCGCGCCCGACCGCTGGTACGTCGCCCTCACCGACGAGCCGCGCCCGTTCTTCCACCCGCTGCCCGACGTCAATGGCCGGCCGGTGCAGCTCTTCATGCCCGAGGGCGAAGACATCGCCCGCTGGGCGCGGCTGTCGAACGAGCTGGAAGTGTGGCTCTACAACCACCCGGTCAACGCCGCCCGCGAAGCCGCCGGCCAGCGCGTGATCAACGGCGTGTGGCTGTGGGGCGCCGGCCCCGCGGATGTCCGCCTGCAGGCCCCCGCCCCGCGCATCCAGGCCGACGCGCCCTTCGCCCGCGGCCTCGCCCGCTTCGCCGGCGTCGATCCCGAAGCCACCGAACGCTACCTCGACGGCACCGGCTTTGCGGTGGTGAGTAGCCTCCAGCGCCCCGCGCTGCATCTGGATGCTACCGCCTGGCAGGCCGCCCTGCAGCAGCTCGAGCAGCACTGGTTCGCCCCGCTCCTCGCCGCCCTCAAGGCCAAGCGCATCCGCACGCTCACCATCAGCGCCCCCAGCGACAAGCACTGCCTGCAGCTCGAAATCTCCGCCGGCAGCCTGTGGAAGTTCTGGCGCAAGCCCCAAACCCTCGCCGCCGTGCTCGCCACGGCGCCGCAACCCGCCTCCACCACGCCATGACCCGCATCCTGCCCCGCCCGGCTCCGGCCCGCGCCGTCACCCGCCTGATCGAAGCCGGCACGCACCCGCTGCTCGCCCGCATCTACGCCGCCCGCGGCATCCAGAGCCGGGACGAACTGGACTACAGCCTCAAGGCCATGCTCCCGCCGGCCCAGCTCAAGGGCGTGCGCGAAGCCGCCGAGCTCCTCGCCGACGCCATCGAGGCCGGCGCGCGGATGCTGATCGTGGCCGACTACGACTGCGACGGTGCCACCGCCTGCGCCGTGGGCATCCGGGCGCTGCGGATGTTCGGGGCCGAGGTCGGTTATCTGGTACCCAACCGCTTCGAATACGGCTACGGCCTCACCCCGGCCATCGTCGAACTCGCCGCGCCCATGGCGCCGGACGTGCTCATCACCGTGGATAACGGCATCGCCAGCGTCGACGGCGTCGCCGCGGCCCGCGAGCACGGCATCGCCACCGTCATCACCGACCACCACCTGCCCGGCGACGAGCTCCCCGAGGCCGACGTGATCGTCAATCCCAACCAGCCGGGCTGCGAGTTTCCCAGCAAGAGCCTGGCCGGCGTGGGCGTGATGTTCTATACCATGCTCGCCCTGCGGGCCGAGCTGCGCGACCGGGGCGCCTTCGACGGCAAGACCGAGCCCAACCTGGCGGACCTCCTCGACCTCGTGGCGCTCGGCACCGTCGCCGACGTGGTCAAGCTCGACCACAACAACCGCATCCTGGTGGCCCAGGGCCTCCAGCGCATCCGCGCCGACCGCATGCAGCCGGGTATCCGCGCGCTGTTCGCTGCCGCCGGCCGCGACGCCGCCCGCGCCACCACCTTCGACATGGGCTTCGCCCTCGGCCCGCGGCTCAACGCCGCCGGCCGCCTGGCCGACATGTCGCTGGGCATCGAGTGCCTCATCACCGACGACATGGGCCGCGCCCTCAACATCGCCCAGGAGCTCGACAAGCTCAACCGCGAGCGCCGCGCCATCGAGGCCGAGATGCAGGAGGGCGCGATGGCCAACCTCGACGCCATCGACCCGGGCGCCCGCTCCAGCCTCGTGCTCTTCGAGCCCGACTGGCACCAGGGCGTGATCGGCATCCTGGCCGGGCGCATCAAGGAGAAATTCCACCGCCCGACCATCGCCTTCGCCCGGGGCAACCCCGGCGAGCTCAAGGGCTCCGGCCGCTCGATCCCCGGCCTGCACCTGCGCGACGCGCTTGATCTCGTCACCAAGCAGGCGCCGGGGCTGGTGCTCAAGTTCGGTGGCCACGCGATGGCCGCCGGCCTCACCATCCGCGAAGACGACCTGCCCCGCTTCGAGCAGCTCTTCGAGGGCATCGTGACTAGCCTCATCGACCCGGCCAATCTCACCCGCAGCCTCGAGACCGACGGCGCGCTGGAGGACAGCCTCTACAACCTCGAAACCGCCCGCCTGCTTGAGCGCGAGATCTGGGGCCAGGGCTTCGCGGCGCCGGTGTTCGACGACGTCTTCCGGGTCGAGAACCAGCGCGTACTGAAGGACAAGCACCTCAAGCTGCAGCTCAAGAAGGGCAACACCCGGCTCGAGGCGATCCAGTTCAACCACGCCGACGCCGCCGCGCCGTCAATCCACGCGGCCTTCCGGCTGTCGGTGAACGAATACAACGGGGTGTCGAGCATCCAGCTGATGCTCGAGCATTTCGAAGCCGCGTAAAGCCGGGCCGCGTAAACGCACAAAACCCCGCCGGAGCGGGGTTTGTTGATTGTTCGATCAGCCGATCGAAGCGACCTGATCAGTAACGGCCACCGCCGCCACCGCCATAGCCACCACCACCGGGGCCACGACGGCCACCGCCGCCAGGACCACCGCTGCCCGGACCACGCCGCGGACCGCCGAAGCCGCCGGTGCGGGGCTCCTGCGGGCGGGCTTCATTGACGGTCAGATTGCGGCCGTCGATGTTCTTGCCGTTCAGACCGGAAATCGCGCCCTGGGCTTCCTGATCCGACCCCATCTCAATGAAACCAAAGCCTTTTGAACGGCCGGTTTCACGATCCATGATCACCTGAGCAGAGGTCACGTTGCCGTACTCGCCAAACAGTTCTTCGAGACGGGCCTTGTCGACGCTGTAAGGCAGATTGCCTACGTAAAGCTTGGTACCCAATTGACGCGCTCCATGAGAGAAAGGCGGCCCGGAAGATGGTCGCTCACTCACACAATAGCAAGGCATTCCAGTCGCGTCGAATATTTTCTCATTGCTGCAACAAGGCCTGACGCGCACCTCAGGCCAGGCTGCCGACAAGCAGGATGAGCCCCGGCACCACCACGAAGTACAGCCGCATCACCAGCCGCAGGCGCGAACCGGGTTCGGTGAGCCCCATGTAGTGGCGGATCACCAGCAGGCCCTTCACCGCGACGATGCCGGCCACCACCGCGGCCAGCACCGCCGCCGAGGCCGCGCTCTCGCCCAGCCAGGCGCTGCCGAGGGTCAGCGCCACCAGGCCGAGCCACACCCGCGTGGCCTGTCTTTCAGGGGATGTGCAGGTCGTCATCGCCGTCACCTCAGCACGTAGAGCAGCGGAAAGATCACGATCCACGCCAGATCGGTGGCGTGCCAGTAGAGCGTGGCCGCCTCCAGGCCTTCGTGGTCATCCACGCTGTAGGCGCCGAAGCGGCAGCGCAGGATCGCCCAGATCAGCCCCAGGCAGCCCCACACCACATGCACCAGGTGGTTGAAGGTGAGGTAGTAGTACATCGCCACGAAGCTGTTGCCGGTGCCCACCACGCCGTGCTCGATGTTCCAGTTGAACTCCCAGGCCTTGATGAGCAAGAAGCCGATGCCGCCCACGAGGGTGCCGATCAGCCAGTTGCTGGCCGATCGGGATTCGCCCCGGCGGATCGCCAGCAGCGCGCGCACCGCAAAGTAGCCGCTGGTGAGCATCACCACCGTGTTGGCGATGCCGGCACTGGTAAGGAGCATCGCCGAGCCGGCGCGAAAATCCTCCGGATGGTTGAAACGGAACCACGCCCAAGCCACGAACATCAGCGCAAACTCGGTCAGCTCGCACAGGATGCCCACCCAGATACCTCGGTTGCCGGGCACATTGCCCGCCAACATCGGCCGCCCGGCCGGAGGCGCCGCTGCCAGTTCCATCGACTGCTCCCGTGAAGATTCCGGGCCCCACTGTATCCCGCTGGCAGCGGGCCCGATCGGCACAGTTTTGCACCGATCCGGGCGGATCAGTTTTTATTTTTCCCTTGAGATTCATCAATGAAAACGGGCCGTCCGCAGCGCTGCGGACGGCCCGTGACCCGCCGGAAATCCGGCTGAAGCTACTGCCTGAGATGCGGATTGAGGAAGCCCCGCATCAGCTTGGTGAGGCGCGGCATCACCACCCAGGTCATGGTCGCCACGATCAACCCGGTGAGCAGCGCCACCTTGGGCAGGAAGGGCAGATACGGGCGCACCAGCGGCTCGATCAGCCACAGCACCAGCGACACCGTGGGGAAGATGCCCATCCACGTGACCAGCGCCATGCGCGCCCGCGGCGGGTGCATCGACGCGGGCACCACCGCCGGGGCGAACCACGCCTCCAGCCCCGACAGGCTGCGGTACTCCGGCTCGGTGTCGGCCACCTCGCGCAGACGGCGGTGCATCTCGGCGCGCGCCGGGCAGGCGTCCCAGCCGGCCAGGGCCGCTTCGGAGGCGAAGTTCACCACCACCTGATACTCGTCGCCCGGGTTGTGGGGCGGGATCATCTCGGCGCCGAGGAAGCCCGGGGTCTTCTGCATGTGCTGGAACATCTCGCGCACGGTGGCTTCGTACTCGCGCTCCTTGCCCGGCTGGGCGCGGCGGCGGGCGATGCGGGTGACGTGGCCGGGCTGGGTGGCAACTGCAGCGGCGGCGGTGGGGGTCTTGGCGTCCATGGCTGTCCTTGGGTCAGGCGTTGAGGATCGACACTGCGCGGGTGTTGAGATAGGGCTCGAGGGCTTCGCTGCCGCCTTCCGAACCATAGCCCGAATCCTTCAGGCCGCCAAAAGGCATCTCGACCCACGGCGCGGCGGGCTGGTTGATCCACAGCATGCCCACCTCCACCCGCCGGGCGAGCTGGTGGGCGTGCTTGAGGGACGTGGTGAAAGCGTAGCCGGCGAGGCCATAGGGCAGCCGGTTGGCCTCCGTGATCGCCTCGTCGAGGGTGTTGAAACCGCGCACCGCCGCCACCGGGCCGAAGGGCTCGTCGTTGAAGACCTTGGCGTCGAGCGGCACGTCGGCCAGCACGGTCGGGGCGAAGAAGTTGCCGGTCTCGCCGATCCGCGCGCCGCCCGCGGCGACGGTCACGCCGCGGGCCACGGCGTCGCCGATGAAATCCGCCATCGCGGCCACCCGGCGCGGGTTGGCCAGCGGGCCCATCTGAGTGCCGTCGGCAAGGCCGTCGCCCACCTTGAGCGACGCCGCGTGGGCGGCCAGCCGGGCGGTGAAGTCGGCGCGCACACTCTCATGCACCAGAAAGCGCGTCGGCGAGATGCACACCTGGCCGGCGTTGCGGAACTTGGCGCCGCCGGCGACGGTGACCGCCAGATCGAGATCGGCGTCCTCGGCGACGATCACCGGCGCGTGGCCGCCCAGTTCCATCGTCACCCGCTTCATGTGCTGCCCGGCCAGCGCCGCCAGCTGCTTGCCGACCACCGTCGAGCCGGTGAAGCTGATCTTGCGGATCACCGGATGAGGTATCAGGTAGGCCGATACCTCAGCGGGGTTGCCATAGACGAGACCGATGACACCCGCCGGCACGCCGGCATCGACGAAGGCGCGGATCAGCTCGGCCGGCGCGGCCGGGGTTTCCTCGGCGGCCTTGACGATGATCGAGCAGCCGGTGGCGAGCGCCGCCGACACCTTGCGCACCGCCTGGTTGATCGGGAAGTTCCACGGCGTGAAGGCCGCCACCGGGCCAACCGGGTCCTTCAGCACCAACTGGCGCACGGCCAGGTTGCGGGCCGGCACCACGCGGCCATACATGCGCATCCCCTCGTCGGCGAACCACTCGATGATGTCGGCGGCGGCCATCGTCTCGATCTTCGCTTCGGCGAGCGGCTTGCCGTTTTCCTGGGTGAGGATCGTGGCGATGGCGTCGGCCCGCTCGCGCAGCAGCACAGCGGCGCGGCGCATGGTCTTCTGGCGTTCGCTCGCGGGCACGTCGCGCCACAGTTCGAAGCCCTTCTGGGCGGCGGCCAGGGCGCGGTCCAGATCGGCAATGCCGGCGTGGGCGACGCGGCCGATCTCGGCGCCGGTGGCCGGATTGACCACGGCCAGCTTGCGGCCGTCGGCGGCGTCCTGCCACTGGCCGTCGATCAGCAGTTGGGTGTCGGGGTAGCGCATGGGTTTCCTTTGATGGGCACGGCGGATCAGGCCGCCAGGCGCGGGTGGGTCTCGATGTAGCGGGCTTCGGTCTTCGCGGCCTCGGCCAGTGCCTGCTGCAGACCGGCGATGATCTGGGCCAGTTCCCGGTGGCGGGCGTGCATGATCGGCGCGCCGGCCATGGCGATGTCGGCACAGGCCATCGCGGTGCGCAGAATCTCGTTCTCGGCGCGCAGGCGCTCGATCTCGTGGGCTGCCTGGTCGTGCAGGTCGCGGTTCGCGGGGGTCGCCCGCAGGGTTTCGACGATGTCCATCTGGCACTCCTTTCGATGCTGCCCGGGGCAGCGGATGCCTTGCAGTGTAGGGGCCGGGGACATATATTTGAAATCGATTGTCGATATTCGACCCATAACCACAGCCGATACCTTCATGGATTTACGCCAGATCGACCTGAACCTCCTCGTGTCCCTCGACGCGCTGCTCGCCGAGTGCAACGTGACCCGCGCCGCCCGCCGCCTGCACATGAGCCAGCCGTCCGTGTCGGCGCAGCTGGCGCGGCTGCGCCAGATCTTCGGCGATCCGCTGCTGCTGCCCGCCGAAACCGGGCGCGGCATGACGCCCACCGCCCGGGCGCTGGCCCTGGGCCCGGCGCTGCATTCGGCGCTGAAGGATCTGGAATCGGTGGTGAGCCATCAGCCCAGCTTCGACCCGAAAAAGGACGAGCGCACCTTCCAGATCGCCGCCAACGACACGGCGATGGTGGTGCTGGGCCTGCCGCTGATCGAACGCATCTCGGCGCTGGCCGGGCCCGGGCTGAAGCTCACCTTCCGCAACCCCGACGTGGGGCTGATCGCGCCCCAGATGGAGCGCGGCGAGGTGGATCTGCTGCTGGCGTCCGAGCGCCTGCTGCCGCCGTCGATGAAGACCCGCCCGCTGCTCCACGGGCGCTTCGTGATGGCCCAGCGCAAGGCCCATCCGCGGGGCATCGGGCCGGTGGATCTGGACGCCTACTGCGCGCTCCAGCATGTGCTGGTCACCGAGATCGGCGGCAGCATGCGGGGCTACGTGGACGAGACGCTGGCAGCGCTCGGGCGCCAGCGCAGCGTGGTGGTGTCGGTGGAGAAGTTCATGCTGGTGCCCGAGATCCTGCGCTACTCGGATTACGTGTGCACCCTGCCGTCGATGCTGATGAGCCGTTTTGCCAACGTGCTCGACATGTTCGAGCTGCCCTTCGACGACGGCGGCTTTGGCCTGCGCATGGCATGGCATCCGCGCAACCACGTGGACCCGGCGGTCAGCTGGCTGCGCGAGCAGGTGGTCGGGCTGGTGCCGGGCCAGCCAACCTAGTCGGCCAGGCCTTCCAGCAGCAGCGCCCCGCAGGCGGCGATGTTGTCGATATGCGAGCGGCGCATCTCGTCGAGCATCGACCGCGCCAGGTCGTCCGGCACCATCGGCAGCACTTCCTCGATCTTGCGCACCACCCAGGCCTGGCCCTTGTTCACAAACTGCAGCCGCGCCGCGAGCCCGTCGATGGCCAGCGTCTTGTGGACGAAGGCGCCGGTGTCGTGGGACGCCACGCCGCCCAGGCGCTGGATGGTCTTGTAGAGCGCCACCGCGTTGGCGCCCTCGTCCTTCTGCAGGCGCTCGAGCACCGCGCGGACGGGGCTGCGGCTGTCCAGGCCGTCGCGCAGGATGGCCAGCACCCGGGCGCCGGCACGCTCCGCTTCGAGCAGCGCGTTGAGGCGTTCGATGGTTTCGAGGTCGGGCCCGTCGGCGGTTTCGCCAAAGTAGCCCGGAAACTCTGCCGCGTAGCACGGCGGCGAGGATTGAGCCGGGGTTTCCGGCTCGTCGGGGCGGCGGGGGCGGTCACTCATCGCGGGCTCCTTGTCACTCGGCCGGGCGGATCACGAACACCGCCGGATCGTCGCCGTGATCCAGCAGCACGCTGCGCACCCGGGCCTGCCACAGGGCGCGGAATTCCTGCGCCTCGTCGGGGCTGGCCACGCCCGACAGACAGCGCTGCATCAGCGGCGCCATGCGGTGATCGGCGGGCACGTGGCGCAGGTGGGCCTCGGCATCCACCGTGCGGCCGGTATCAACGCGGGTGAAGCGCAGGTCGAGGGGCTGGCTGACATCGAAGGCCATCAGGTTGCGGCGGTCGAAGCGCCCGGCGAGGCCCTTGAAGCCGCTGTCGGTGGTGCTGCCGGTGAGCATCGTCACCACATTGGCGATCACGCCGGTGACGCCTTCGCTGCGCCCTTCCCGGAAGCTGGCCTTCACGGCGCCACGTTCGGGCACGGCGTCGCCGTACAGGGCCATCAGGGCCTGGCGGGTGAGCCAGTAAGCGCTCGCCACCGTGGGGCACGAATGCCCGGCCAGCGTGACGGCGTCCAGGTAGCCGTATTCGACGAGGCCGCCGTCGAAGGCACCGAGAAATTCGGCCAGGGGGTCGCGCAGGCGCAGACGGGGTACGAGATCGAAAAACGGCGGGTAAGGCATTGCGACGCTCCACTGAAATCGGAAATCGCCGGCCGGAAACCGGCGCGGCGATTCAGACTAGCGTCACCCGCCGGGGCTCGCCTTGACCGATGACAGGCCGACTCAAAAAGCCTCGGGCACCCGATCGCCCACGGTGAGCGGCGCAAAGAGCGGCAGACCGAGGGTCGAACAACCGACGAACGGCAGATCGCGGCGGTAACGGGCTGCGTCCCGCTCGGCGCGGGTCCACTTTTCAAGGGAGAACTCGTAATCCGGCAGCGACAGGCCCAGGGTCTTGTCGGCCATCGCGGCCGGGATCGGGTGGGCCGCCTGATGGCACAGCAGCGCGGCGAAGCGTGGGCTGCCCGCCCCTTCGGCGCGCACCTTGTCCAGCTCGCGGGTGGCGATCGCGGTGTAGTGGCGGCCCAGCTCGCGATAGGCGCCCACCAGATCGGCGTAGGAGTTGATGGTCATCGACACGGTGGAGTCCTGCGGGAAGATCGGCGTGAGGAGGTTGTCGTCGATGGCGCCCTTGCCGGCGAGCAGGCGGGCCAGAAAGGCCGACGATTCGCAGGGCAGCGTGTCGTCCTCGCCGCATCGCGTCAGCACCCGGTCGTCGGCGCGCTGCTCCACGGTCTGGCGCCGCCGCCAGTCGGGGTAATCGAAGGCCGGCTTGATGATCCACAGGCGGGTCCGGGGGCCGCGCAGGCAGCTGTCGGGGTCCGCGTCGCGGCTCACGCAGCCGGCCAGGAAGGGATAGGGCCAGCCCCAGATCGGGTACGAACGCACCCGCGGCTCGGCGTGGGCGTCCATCGCGTCGCCCACCGCCTCCAGCGCCGTGTGGGCATCCCGTGCGGCCTGGGTGGTGCCGGCCATGCGGCGGCTGGAGCGACGCAGCACCAGTTCGTCGTAGCAACCGCGCGGCCAGCCGGCGAGGCCTGGCACATGCAGGTGAAGCCCCTTGCGGATCAGCAACTCGTTGCGCAGCAGGCACAGGTCGCCCATCGAACCGCCCTTGTCCTCGGCGTGGTCGGAGACGATGACGTCCTTCACGCCCTCGACAATCGGGGCGTAGGCGCCCAGGTTGTCGGACGAGCCACCATCAACCAGGCGCACGTAGACCGGATCATGGTCGGTCACGTAGGCCGCATAGGATTCGCCCAGGTAGAGCGGTGCCGGCAGGGCCAGGTGAATGGCCCGCCGGGCTTCGCTGGTCTTGGCCTCGCCGGCCTCGTCGAGGTTGCGCAGGTCGAGCCCCCAGTTGAGGTTGAATACGTGCTGCGCCAGCGCAACGCCGAAGCGCACCGGCTGGCCATAAACCCGCTGGTTGGCGTCGAAGAACGCGGCCGAGGCATTGACCGCGGTGAGCAGCGAGGCGTTGCGACGCCCTTTCTGCAGGCTCCGGTCGTGGTTTTCGAGATCGGGCAAGGCCAGGTCCACGTTGATCGCCCCCACGCCGCCGGCGCATTGCTGGTCGGCGCTCATGTGGAAGATGTCGCGATCGAAGTTGGTGTCGTTGCGGCCGGTCCAGCCGAGGATCGAGCGGCTCGGCGCCGCGGTGGCGTTGATGACCCAACGCGGTGGCGACTGGCGACCGTCGGCATAGAGGCTGGCGAGCCCGGCAAAGGTCAGCCGCGCCGGGTCGGGGCGGATCCGGAGGTCATCGCCGCGGTCGAGCAGCCCTGCTTCGGCGTTGTCGCGCGGCGTGTGGTTGGCAAAGTTCGTCTCGCCCCGATCCACGCCCTGGTCGATCACGAAGTGCCTCACCGCGCCCACCTGCGCCGCCTCGCTGATGTCGCGCTCCAGGGCGCGGGCGTCGACGGGCTCCAGGCCGTAGCTGATGCCGATGCCTTCGCGATAGACGATGCGCGACGGCGAGAGATTGATCGGCCAGTCGAAGATGGTGTTGGCCACCCACGCCATCGGCAGCGACAGCAACGACACGCCCACCAGGGCTCCGTAAGTCGTGTTGCTGCGGATGCGGGCGCCGACGGAGTTGCCGAATTCGCAGCGCTGCCAGGTGAGGATGTCGGCGTGGCAGCGGACGAACTGCTGGTGAAGGGTGTCGCGCCGCGGCCCCTCGCCGTTCCAGTACGCGCGGGCGGCCGCCAGGGCCTCGGGATCGGCGCGGCTGCCCGCCCCGACCGGCGTCGGGCAGAACAGGTCCTGTTCGGGCATGCCGCGCCGGGTGGCCTCGGCGGTGATCAGCTCCGGTGAGAAACGCGACTGCAGGCCCGCCGGAATGCAGTCGCGAAAATAGCGCTGCAGATTCTTGTCGGCAGGCTGCGGCGCGCCGGCCTCGGGTCGATTGCGGATCAAGCGCGAGTAGGCGTAGAACGCCGCGTAGCTCCCGCCGGACACCGACGACACCGCATCGGATTGCCAGAACAGCGAGCTGTCGAAGCGGGTGGGGTCGCGGCTGAGCTCGAGCTGGTTGGTGACCGACGCCGCCAGCACGCCCATCGCGAACGACGAGGCCTTGGTGCCACCGCCGGCCAGGGTGATCGCGATGCCGGCATCCGCATCGTGGGGCACCACCGGACGGCAGGCCTGATCCTCGGCGCCCGGGGGCGTCATCGCTGCGACGACGGGGGATAGCGCAAACGCGGCGGCGCCCAGCCAACCGCCCAGATTGGGGAAACGCATGATCCTCTCCTCGTCTGCCCGCCACCGCAAATGCGGACCGGATTATGACAAGTTAGACCATCACGCCCCGGGACTCAATGCTCCTTGCCGTCGATGCGCGGGCTGATGAGCCGCGGCAGCATCCGCCCGCCGAGGATCGCGAAGCACAGGAACCAGCACGTCGCCGCCAGATGCACCCACGCCATGTAGGCGCCGGGCGCCAGCTGGGGCAGCACCACCCGCACCACCAGCCCCGTCAGCATGATCCAGATGAGCAGCTTGTCGCCGGCATCGAACACCACCTTGCGGCCGGTGTGGCCCTTGGAGATGCGCACCAGCATCGGCGGGATGATCAGCCCCATCACCCCGAAGGTGAAGAGATGGATCGACACGCTGCCGGTCCAGCCGTGGGCACCGAGGAGCCCGGCCAGCTCGACCAACAGCTGGAGGGCAATGGCCAGATAGCCGAGATACATCACCGCCAGGTCGATGCGGGTCATGGCCAGGCCCGGCCTCCAGCGGGTGAAGCGCGCGAGCAGCAGCATCGCGCAGGCAAGCAGCAGCCCGCCGGCCAGCCAGATCGGTAACCAGGGCTCGAAGACCAGCCCCAGCGCCGAGAACTTGATCGCCCCATCGAGGCGCGGATTGCGCAGGATCTCCACCTGAAACACGCCCTTCATGAACTGGGTGAGCGTGCGCTCCAGCATCACCAGAAAGGCCACCCGGAACAACCCGACGGCCATCACGGCGCCGGTGTGGAAGTGGTCCGCACTCAGCACCAGCAGCTTGGCGGCGAGGAAGGTCGGGAGAATCAGCAGGAAGAAATAATTGTCGCGGAAGCTGTCCTGCTGGCGATGGCGCAGCAGCGTGACGAGCAGCATCACGACAATGGTGCCGAGGAAGGCCAGGTTCGACAGCCAGAACACCCACGCCGGCCAGCCGCCGCCAAAGGCCATGCCGATCCGCTCGAAGATCCACGCCGCCACCAGCACCACCAGCGGGCTGCCGTGGTAGCCGCGCACCTGCACCCAGTTCTTGGTGGCCGTGAGCAGGAAGCCACCCATCACCGCCCAGCCAAAACCGAAGAACATCTCGTGGGCGTGCCACTGGACGGCGGCGACGGGCGCGGCCGGCAGGGCCAGATGGCCGGTGAAGACGAGCGCCCACAGCACCGGCAGGGCCAGGCCGGCGAGGCAGGCGAGGAGGAAGAACGGCCGGAAGCCGACGAGCCAGAGGGGTTGGGTGGCGAGTTTCATGGGCGCAGCGGAGGAAGAGGTTCGGCCCTGACGACCGGAGCCCCAACGCTATCCCGCGCCGCCCACCGGCGCCTTGATCAGGAACAGGCCTGCTCAGTCACGGCCGCGGCCATGCCCGTGGCCGTGACCCGGCCCACCCCGCTCGTCGAAACGCTCGGCGCGCCGGTCGTCACGGCGATCTTCCCGACGGTCACGGCGGTCGTCGAAGCGGTCGTCGCGGCGATCCCGGCGGTCATCGAAACGATCGTCCCGGCGGTCGTCGCGGCGGTCGTAATGGCCACCGTATTCGGCCCGGTAGCGCGGGGCATAGACGTTGCGATACCAGCCGTCCTGCACAAAGTAGACCGGCACGCCGCAGGCATCGTAGCGCCCGCAGTAACGCCGCCAGTCGCGGGCGTGGCCGGGCGGCACGCGCAGGTAGAGGGGTGCGGCGGCGTAAGGCGCCGGCCTGATCACCACCGGATTGGGATACATCAGTACCGGCCGGGGAAAATTGCCGATGTCGATGCGCCCGTAGAAGTTGGGATCGCCGATGCCGATCGACACGCCGACATCGGTGGCCATTGCGCCCTGGGCGGCCGCGGCGAGGAGCGCCGCGCTCAAGATTCGCTTCATGGAAGACATGCGTGGGGTTCCTGTTCGTTCTTGCACGTCGGGCAAGGATCGGCCGGAAGCCTGCAAGGCAATACCGGCCACCGCGCCCACTGTAGAAGCGCAAGAACGGCAAGGCAGTAAGAAACTGTAAGGCTATGCGACGGACGTCTCAGTCTTCGCCGAACACCGTCACCCGATTGCGGCCGCCGTGCTTGGCGGCGTACATGGCGCCATCGGCGTGGAGCAGCAGGCTCACGTCGTCGGCGCCGTGCTCGGGATAGACGGCGATGCCGATGCTGGACGACACATCGAGCCTCAGGCCGTCGATTTGGAAGGATTCGGCGAGGGCCACGCGGATCTTCTCGGCCACCAGTTCAGCGTCGTGGATGGAATCGATGTGGGGCAGGAGCACCACGAACTCGTCGCCGCCAAAGCGCCCGACGGTGTCGGATTCGCGCACGCACATGCGCATCCGCACCGCCGCCTCGCGCAGGAGCTGGTCGCCCACCGCGTGGCCGTAGGCGTCGTTCACGGGCTTGAATCGGTCCAGGTCGATGTACAGCAGCGCCACCCGGTGGCGGTTGCGGCGGGCGGCCGACAGGGCCTGGCGCAGGCGGTCGGTGACCAGCGTGCGGTTGGGCAGGTCGGTGAGCATGTCGTGCTCGGCCATGTAGGCGATGCGCGCCTGGCTGGCCCGGCGCTCGGAGATGTCGCGGCTCACCCCGTGCAGCTCGACCTTGTCGGTGCGCGGGTTGCGGCAATAGGTGGTGACCACCTCGATCCACACGGTGCTGCCGTCCTTGCGGGGCTGCTCCACCTCGTCGGTGTAGAAGCGCGGCTGGGCGTCGGGGTTGTCGAGGAAACTGCGCGCCCGCTGGCGCACCAGCGCGCGCATCTCGTCGGCGTCGCGGGGCAGGAAGGTGGCGTCGAAGGGCATCGCGAGGGCCTCGTCGGCCGTGTAGCCGCGCAGACGCTCGATCGACGGGCTCACGTAGATGAAGCGCAGGGTGTCGGTGTCCACCGTCCACACCACGTCCTTCATCGTCTCGGTGAGGAGCCGGTACTTCTCTTCGCTGGCCTCCAGTCGTTCGGCCGCACGGCGGGTTTCGGCCACGCTGCGGTGAAGGCGGCGGTTGATGTGGTGGATGTACGCCGCCACCAGGGTGATCAGCCCAATGACACCCAACGCCGCGCCCAGGTAGGTGCGCAGGCCGTTGAGGTCATCCCGCACGGGCTCGTACAGAAAACCCTTGAAGTCGAAACCCCGGGGCAGCATGCCGATCTCGGCGTAGACCTCGGCGATGTGCTTCCAGCGGCCGGTGCTCATGTAGCCAACATCCACCAGATCGGGCCGCACCAGCGGAATCGTCTGGTGCGCCTCGAAGAGGAAGAACTCGAGGGGCAGCTTGCTCTCGTAGCGGGAATGGATCAGCCGGGCGATTTCGTCCGGGTGATCGAGGGCGTAGCGCCAGCCACGCAGGCTCGCCTCACGAAAGGCCTGAACGGTCTCGGGGCTGCGGCGGAGCAGGCCTTCGGTGGTGAACAGGTTGTCGCCGTAGAAGTCGATCCCCGCCGAACGGGGCGTGTAGACCTGATAGTCGATCCCTGCCGCCTCGAGGAAATACGGCTCGTTCGACGAATAGGCGCTGATGGCGTCCACCTCGCCGCTGATGAGCGACTGGGGGTTGAAGGTGTGCTCCACGAACTTGAGCCGCTCGACCGGAATGCGCTCCTTGCGCAGGTAGGCCAGCAGCTCGTCGGCGCCGGGCTCCAGCATCACCCGCTTGCCGATCAGGTCATGGACGGACGGCACCCCCTGCTCCCGGCGGGTCAGCAGCACCAGCGGCGAATGCTGGAAGATCGTGGCCAGCACCACCACCGGCTTGCCGGCGAGGCGGTCGATCAGCAGGCCGCTGTTGCCGATGCCAAAATCGGCTCGCCCGGACACCACCTCGTCCACCACGTCCAGCCCCGGCCGGGCATCCTTGAGCTGTACCGCCAGCCCGGCCTCCTTGTAGTAGCCCTTCTCGACCGCCGCGTAATAGCCCGCAAACTGGAAGGCGTGATGCCAGCGCAGCTGCACGGTCACGGAGGTCTGCGCCCACGCTGCCTGCCCGCTGCCCAGCAGCAGCCACAGCATCGCGACGCAAAACGCGGCGGCGCGGCGGGCGGCGTTCAAGGTCCGGCAAAGCGGAGGCATGGCTTATGTCGTTAACATGGATTCGACGAAGTATAGCGAGCGCCACCCGGCACCGTCTGTTACAGGGTGCCCAAATCACGATTTTCATGATGCGCGCCGGTCGCCGGCACGCTATGTTTCGCAAAAAAGCCACAGTCGCCCACGGAGACACCGAATGCCCCCCCGTTTCACCCTGGCCCCCATCGCCCTCGCCCTGACTTCCGCCCTGGCCGGCATCGCCCACGCAGCCGACGACAGCACGTCGCTCGTCCTCAACCCGGTGGTCGTCACCGGCAGCCGCGCTGAAGCAGCCAGCTTCGACATGCCGGCCGCCATCGACGTGCTCGACCGCGACCAGATCACCGCCGGCCAGCCGCGCATCAACGCCTCCGAAGCCCTCGTCGCAGTGCCCGGCGTTATCGCCAACAATCGCCAGAACTACGCCCAGGATCTGCAGATCTCCACCCGCGGCTTCGGCGCCCGCTCGGCCTTCGGCGTGCGCGGCGTGAAGCTGATCGCCGACGGCATCCCCGCCTCGATGCCCGACGGCCAGGGCCAGGCCGCCACCTTCAACCTCGACGTGGCCGAGCGCATGGAAGTGCTGCGCGGCCCCTACTCGGCGATCTACGGCAACCACTCCGGCGGCGTGATCCAGCTGTTCACCCGCGAACCCACCGGCCGGCCCAGCGTTGAAGGCGGCTTTGCCGCCGGCAGCTACGGCACCACCAAGGCCGAGCTCAGCGCCCAGGGCCAGCTCGAAGGCCTCGGCTATGTGCTCGACGCCACCCGCCTCAAGACCGACGGCTACCGCGACCACAGCGCCGCCACCCGCGAACAGGCTTTCGCCAAGATCACCACCAAGCCGGACGACGTGAGCAAGCTCACCTTCGTGGTCAATGGCTTCTGGCAACGGGCGGACGATCCGCTGGGCGTCACCTGGGGCAGCTACAAGAACAATCCCCGCGCCATCGACCCGGGCACCGGGAGCAGCCCCACTCCGGCCACCACCTACAACACCCGCAAGAGCATCGACCACCTGCAGGGCGGCGTCACCTACGAGCGCCGCTTCGGCACCGACACCCTGCAGCTCTCGGCCTACAGCGGCCAGCGCAGCGTGATCCAGTATCAGGCCATCGCCCCGTCGTCTCCCTCCGCCATCACCCGCGGCTCCGGCGGCGTGGTGGACTTCGACCGCGACTTCTACGGCGTCGGCGGCCGCTGGATTGCCGTGCGCCAGGCCGGTGGCGGCAAACTGACCACCACCTTCGGCGCCGACTACGACGTGAGCAAGGACAACCGCAGCGGCTACGACAACCGCAGCGGCGTGAAGAGCACCCTGCGCCGCAAGGAAGTGGACAACGTCGAGAGCACCGGCACCTACATCCAGAGCGAGTGGCAGCGCGGCGACTGGATCGTGAGCGGCGGCCTGCGCTACAGCGCCGTCAAGTTCTCGGTGGACGACAAGTACATCGTCGGCATCAACGGCGACGACAGCGGCAGTCGCAACTACAGCAAGACCACGCCGGTGCTGGGGGTGGTCTACAAGCTCAACCCCGCGGTCAATCTCTACGCCAGCGCCGCCCGCGGCTTCGAGACGCCGACGCTGAACGAAATGTTCTACGCCACGCCCACCACCGGCTTCAACTTCGGCCTCAGCCCGGCCAGAAGCGAGCACCTGGAAACCGGCGTGAAAGCCCTGGTCGGCAACAGCAGCCGGGTCAATCTCGCCCTATTCCAGGTCAAGACCGACGACGAACTGGTCGTCCTCGCCTCCAGCGGTGGCCGCACCAGCTACCAGAACGCCGGCAAGACCCTGCGCCAGGGCGTCGAACTGGCCTTCGACACCGCCTGGCGTCGCGACCTCACCAGCCGCTTCGCCTTCACCATGCTGCGGGCCATCTACGACGAAGGCTTTGGCAGCACCACGCCCGTCGATGCCGGCAACACCATGCCGGGCATCCCGCGCACCTCGGCCTTCGGCGACCTTGCCTGGAAGCCGCTCCCCGGCGTCACCGCCGCGATCGAAGGCATCTACCGCAGCCGCACCTACGTGAATGACGCCAACACCGCCACCCCGGCGCCGTCCTACGCCATCGCCAACGTGCGCGTGAGCGCCGAGCAGAAGGCCGGCCCGTGGCGCTTCACCGAGTTCGCCCGCATCGACAACCTGTTCGACCGCAACTACATCGGATCGGTGATCGTCGGCGACGGCAACGGCCGCTACTACGAGCCCGCCCCCGGCCGTAACGGCATGGTCGGGGTGAACGCCCGCTACACCTGGTAAGCCACCCAGGCACCGCCAGCCCGGACGGGGGTGACGCGCGAGCGTCGCCCCCGTCTGCCGTTTACGCCACCGGCCCGCGGCTTTCACCAGCACCGCGCAGCAAGCGGCACTTTTTCACTTCCTTGCGTCAGATTCATTATTGCGAATCATTCGTATTTGCAATACCATTGTTACCAGATCTTTCGGGCAAGCCAGCCGTTGCCGCTTCGCGCGCTTCCAACTCCTAGCCAGCCAGCCTCAGGTCATGAACCCCAACGCCCCTTTCCGGGCGCTTCATCTCCGGAGGCCTCCATGGCTAACAAGAAAATCCGCCGCCCCGCGCTGGCACCCCGACCGCAGTCTTCCCCAACCACCAATCCGGCCACCCTGCCCCTGGGCGCGCTGATGTTTGCTGCCTCGATGAGCGGCTGGGCCCAGGGCGCGCCCGCCGCTGACGACGACGCCAAGACCCTCAAGCCGGTCGTCGTGAAAGCCGCCGCCGAGGCCGAGCCCCAGGGCAAGGACAGCCTGCGCACCACCACCACCCGCATCGGCAAGGGCAAGCAGGAACTGCGCGACATTCCCCAGTCGATCACCGTCGTCACCGAAAAGCTGATGGACGACCGCAAGATCGACACCATCAAGGAAGCCCTCAAGATGACCTCCGGCGTCACCTTCCTGGCGGCCGAAGGCGGCGAGGAAGACATCCGCCTGCGTGGTTTCCCGCTCAACACCACGGGCGACATCTTCATCGACGGCATGCGCGACCCGGGCTTCTACGACCGCGACACCTTCAACATGGAACGCGTCGAAGTGCTGCGCGGCTCCGCATCGATGCTGTTCGGCCGCGGCTCCACCGGCGGCGCGGTCAACCAGGTCAACAAGCAGGCCCGGCTGATCGACGAGAACCAGATTGACGTGACCGTGGGCAGCCACAGCTACCACCGCGTGGTGGCCGACATCAACGTCAAGACCGACGACGACGCCGCGCTGCGCATCAACGCCATGCGCACCAAGGCCGACAACAACGGCGCCGGCACGAGCCTCGACAAGCAGGGCGTGGCCGCCGACTACCGCTGGGGCATCGGCGGACGCGACGAGTTCGAGGTCGGCCTGTTCCGCCTCGAGAACAACAACGGCATCAACTACGGCCTGCCCTGGATCCGCAAGTACGCCGGCGCGCCGGTATCCCAGACCACCATGCTGCCGGTCGATCCAAAGAACTATTACGGCATGGCCAGCGACCGCAACTACGGCACCGCCACCTACGGCACGCTGATGCACACCCACCGCTTCTCCCAGGACACCGAGCTCGTCACCAAGGTGCGCAAGGGCGACTTCACCCGCGACCAGCGCGCCAGCACCGTGCGGCTGGGCGCCGCCAGCCTGCAGCCCGGCGGCGTGGCCGCCACGCTCGACAGCTTCAGCGACGCCACCGTGCTCACCCGCGGCTTCCAGCCCAAGATGCAGAGCTACGAAAACCTGCTGGCCCAGAGCGATCTGTCCAGCAAGTTTGAAGCCTGGGGCATGAAGCACAACGCCCAGGCTGGCGTCGACTTCGCGTGGGAGAAGAAGCGCGTCTTCGGCGCCCGCACGGCGGCCCAGGGCGGCATCAACATCACCAAGCCCACCACCACCGTCGGCACCCCCGACGACGGTGTGGGCGTGTCCGAAAGCCTGCGCGTGCCGGGCAAGACCTCCGAGTTCGAGAGCTTCGCCGGCGGCATCTATGCCCAGGATCTGATCGAATTCATCCCCCACTGGAAGTTCCTCGCCGGCCTGCGCTACGACGCCATGTCGGGCCAGTTCGACCAGTTCAACCTCACCACCGGCGCCGTCACCCATTACCAGCAGGCCATCTACAAGCCCAGCCAGCGGGTCGGCCTGCTCTACCAGCCGAGCGAGCGCGAGTCCTACCACCTCTCCTACGCCACCTCCTTCAACACCTCGGGCGACACGTATTCGTACAGCGCCTCGACGGTGGACGTGCCGCCGGAAAAAGCCATCAACGTCGAACTGGGCGGCCGCATCGAAAACGCCAGCCGCACCATGAGCACCCGCATGGCACTGTTCCGTGGCGTGAAGCTCAACGAGCGCAACACCGACCCGCTGGTGCCCAGCATCATCACCCTGTCAGGCAAGCGCCACGCCACCGGCCTCGACATGGACGTGGCCGGCAAGATCACCCCGCGCTGGGAGATCTTCGCCTCCTACACCTGGATCTGGGACGCCGAAATCGACGTGAAGAGCCCCACCAACAACGACGAGCAACAAGGCCAGCGCCCGTCGCTGATCCCCAAGCACCAGGGCACCCTGTGGAACAGCTACCAGTTCACCGAGAAGCTGCGCGCCGGCGTGGGCATCAACGCCCGCACCAAGCTCACGCCCAACCGCAACCCGGGCTTCTACTCCCAGGGCTACGTGACGGCTGACCTGATGGCTGAATACGAAGCCATCGCCGACAAGCTGATGCTCAAGGCCAACCTCAACAACGTGACCAACAAGCTGTACGCCGACGCCTTCTACACCGGCCACTACGTGCCGGGCTTCGGCCGCACCTTCTACCTCACCGCCAACCTGAAGTTCTGACGGCGCCGGCAGGGGCCGCGGGCCCCTGCCCCCCCACTACCCACTACCCATTTCCCAATCCCCACTTCCCCCCCACCGCCGATGCTCCTGCAGATTCCCGACCTCCTCACCGCCGACGAAGTCCGCGAAGCCCGCCGCCTGCTCGACGACGCCCCCTGGGCCGACGGCCGCGAGAGTGCCGGCCCCCAGGCCCGCACCGTCAAGCTCAACCAGCAGCTGCCCCACGACTGCCTGGCCGCCCGCGGCATCCGCGGCATGGTGCTGGACGCCATCGAGCGCAACCCGCTGGTGCTCACCGCGGCGCTGCCCAAGAAGATCTTCACCCCGCGGGTGAACCGCTACGGCGGCGACACGCCCTTCTACGGCGAGCACGTGGATAACGCCATCCGCTTTACCGCCGACGGCGTGCGGGTGCGCACCGACGTGTCGTGCACGGTCTTCCTGGCCGATCCCGACGAATACGACGGCGGCGAGCTGATGGTGCAGGACACCTACGGCAACCGCGGCGTCAAGCTGCCCACCGGCCACGCCGTGCTCTACCCCGGCACCAGCATCCACCAGGTCACCCCGGTCACCCGCGGCTACCGGCTGGCGTGCTTCCTGTGGATCGAGAGCATGGTGCGCAGCGACGAACAGCGCCGCCTGCTGTTTGATCTCGACATGGCCCTGATGCGCCTGCGCGAAGCCCACGGCGAAAGCGACGAAGCTGTCGCCCTCACCGGCACCTATCACAACCTGCTGCGCATGTGGGCCGACACCTGAACCCGCCCCGTCCGGAAACCGCGACCATGCCCGCCCCCATCTCCCTCGACGACCACGAAGCCCTCGCCCGCACGGTGCTGGACGACAACGCCTGGGCCTACTTTGCCGGCGGCGCGGCGGACGAGATCTGCATGGCCGCCAACCGGCAGGCCTGGAACGCCCTGCGCCTGCTGCCCCGCGTGCTGCGCCCCACCGCTGGCGGCCACACCCGGGTCGAGCTGCTGGGGCGCACCCTGGCCCATCCCATCCTCCTCGCCCCTGTCGCCTACCAGCGCATGGCCCACCCGGACGGCGAGCTCGCCACCGCGGTGGCCGCCTCAGCGCAAGAGGCCGGCTTCGTGCTCAGCACCCAGTCCAGCCTGCTCCTCGAAACCGTTGCCCGCGCCGTGCGCGACGACGCCGACCGCGGCCCCATGTGGATGCAGCTCTACCTGCAGCACGACGCCGGCTTCAACCGCGAGCTCGTCCAGCGCGCCGAAGCGGCCGGCTACGAAGCCCTGGTGCTCACCGTCGACGCCCCCTGCCACGGCGCCCGCGACCGGGAACGCCGGGCCGATTTCCACCTCCCGCCGGGCATCTCGGCGGTGAACCTGGCCACCCTGCCTCCGCGCACGGCGCCGGTCCTCCGGCCCGGCAACAGCGCCCTCTTCGACGATCTCCTTCACATTGCCCCCACTTGGGACGACATCGCCCGGCTGCAGGCCCAGACCCGCCTGCCGGTGATCCTCAAGGGCATCCTCCACCCGGACGACGCCCGCCAGGCGGCCCACCTGCAGGTGGGCGGCATCATCGTCTCCAACCACGGCGGGCGCACCCTCGACAGCGCCCCGCCCACCGCCGAGCTACTGCCGCGCATCGCCGACGTGCTCGCCGGCCACCTGCCGATGCTGGTGGATGGCGGCATCCGCCGGGGCACCGACGTGCTCAAGGCGATGGCCCTCGGCGCCAGCGCCGTACTCGTCGGCCGACCCTACATCTTCGGCCTCGCCAACGCCGGCGCCCAGGGCGTCGCCCATGTGATCCGCCTGCTGCGGGACGAGCTGGAGATTGCCATGGCCCTGTGCGGCGTCACCACCCTGGACGACCTTCCGGACGACCTGCTGATCTGACCACCCGGCGCAAAGCCGCCGCCAGCCAGCCAGAAAAAAGGCCCGCATCTGCGGGCCCTTTCTCGTCTGATCCGGCTGCGTGATCGATCACGCCCGGCGCCGCTGCGCCGAAGGCGGATTGCGGACCCCCGCATCCGGGCTGGCCGCCGGGCCAGGCAGCAGCTTGAAGCGCTCCACGATCTCCGTCAGCCCCTGGGCCTGCCGCTCCAGGCTCTCAGCCGCGGCGGAGGCTTCCTCCACCAGGGCCGCGTTGTGCTGGGTCACTTCATCCATCTTGCTGATGGCCTGCGCCACCTGGCTGATGCCGGCGCTCTGTTCGCGGCTGGCGCCGCTGATCTCGGTCACCAGCTGAGCAACCTGCCCGAAGGCGGCGACCACCTCTTCCATCGCGGCACCGGCCTCATCAACCTGGGCAGCGCCGCCTTCGACCTTATCCACCGACACCGCGATGAGCTCCTTGATCTCCCGGGCGGCCACGGCGCTGCGCTGGGCCAGCGCCCGCACCTCGTTGGCCACCACCGCAAAACCGCGCCCCTGCTCGCCGGCCCGCGCCGCCTCGACGGCCGCGTTGAGGGCCAGGATGTTGGTCTGGAAGGCGATGCCGTCGATCACACCGATGATCTCGGCGATCTTGCGCGAGCTGTCGCGGATGTCGGCCATGGTCGTCACCACCCGATTCACGGCCGCGCCGCCCTGCAGCACCGCCTCGTTGGACTGGCTGGCCAGCACACTGGTGCGCTGGGCGTTGTCGGCGTTCTGCTGGACGGTGGAGTTGAGCTCATCCATCGAACTGGCGGTCTCTTCGAGGCTCGCCGCCTGCTGCTCGGTGCGCCGCGACAGGTCGGCGTTGCCGGTGGCGATCTCGAGGGCTGCGCTGTTGATGGCCGTCGCGCTGCGCTTCAGCCCGCCGATCACCTCGCGCAGCTGCGCCACGGTGGTGTTCGTGCTGTCCCGCAGCTGGGCGAAGGCGCCCTGGAAATCCCCTTCGATCTGCTGGGTGAGATCGCCCGTGGCCAGGGCATCGAGCACCCTCGAGACCTCACCAAGCCCCAGGTCGCTCACTGTCATCAGCCGGTTGAGGCCCTCGATCATCCGCCGGAACTCATGCTGGAAGGCCTCCGCGTCGCCCCGGGCATGGAAGTCGCCGCTCGCCGCCGCATCCACCAGCGACTGGATCTGGGTATTCACGCGCAGCATCGACGCCTTGACGCCATCCACCGCCGCGGTGATCTGGGCCTGCTGGCCGGGCAGGCGCTCCATGTCCACCGTCAGGTCGCCCACCGCGTAGTGCTCGACCACGTCGACCACCCGCTGACTGACCGCGATGTGGGTGCGGACCAGCGCGTTGATCGAGGCGGCCATCTTTCCGTAGACGCCGGGGAAACGGTCGGCGTCGATCCGGTGTTCGATCATCCCCTTGCCATGCTGCTCGGCGTTTTCCGCCTGGGCGTCGGCAAAGCCGCGGAAGGTATCGACCATGCGCTTCATGGCGGTGAGCAGCTGGCCCGTCTCGTCGTTGCTGGTCACATCGATCTGCTCGGGCAGGTTGCCCCGCGCCACCGCCTGGCTGATCTCGACGGCCTGAGCCAGCGGCCGGGTCACGCTGCGGCTGATCGTCCACGCCGCCAGGGCGCCGGCCAGCAGCATCACCAGGGTGACGACGCCGACCTCCTCGACGGTCCGCTTGACGCTGGCGTCGAAGGCCTCCTGGGCCGCGTGGGATTCGGCCGACTGGCGCTCCAGCAGCCGCGCAAAGGCCGCACCGATGGGCTTGTCGGCGCCGCTGATGGCTTTGTCGATCTCGTTGATGCTGGCCCCGTTGCCGCGCATCTCCACCACCTGGGCAATCACCGACCGGTATTTACGGCTGCCCGCGGAAATTTCCTCCAGCGCCTGAGCGGCATCCGGATGGACGTCGCCGAGGGCGCGGTAGTCTTCGACGACGCGATCGATGGCGTCCATGCTCGCGGCAAACTTGCCCGGGTAGTCGCCCCCGCGCAGCACCGTGTTCTTGAAATAGTGAATGCCGTTGCCCAGCGCCACCTGGCCCCGGTAGGCGAGCCGCTCCCGCGCCACAATCCGGCTCTCGAACTCGCCAAACTGCTGGCGCAGCTCGACGAGGTTGTAGATCGCCACCGCGACAACGAACAGCCCCAGCGCCAGCACAAACCCAAACCCAAACGCGAGACGCCTGCCGATCGTCATTTGATTCATTGCTCACACCCCAGCTGGTTCTAACAGTCACGCCCGCCCGCAGGCGGCGTGAAGATGGACGGTGCGCATCGGCCCACCGTCAGAGGGTGTGTTAACGGTAATCACGACAAAAAACTAAACCGCAGCGCACCAACGCCCTTGGGCGGGCGGCCCCCTGTCGGTTTTCCCGCATCGACTTGAGCGGCCGGATGGCTATCATGGGTCACCCGTCCTGCCGGTATCGCCAACCATGCTGCTTCATGTTCTGCCCGCCCTCGTCGTGGGCGCCGGCCTGGGTTTCTTTGGCGGCCTGTTCGGGATTGGCGGCGGGATCATCGCGGTGCCGCTGTTCGTGATCGGCTACGGCATGGCGCAGCCCATGGCCCAGGGCACCGCGCTGGTGCTGATGGTGCCCAACCTTCTGGTGGGCTGGTGGCGCTACAACCAGCGCCACCCGGTGCCCGCACGCCAGGCGCTGACCATCGGCGTGATCTCGATGGCTGCCACCTGGGGCGTCGCCCACTTTGCCAACGCCCTCAACCCGGCCGTCCTGAAGGTGGTCTTCAGCGTCTTCCTGCTGGGGGTGGCGCTGCGCATGCTGGCCCGCCGCAAGGACGCGGCCGAATCGAGGCCGAAGATCGACCCCCGCTATCTTCCGCTGGTGGGCGTGGCGGGCGGCAGCAGCATGGGGCTGCTGGGCGTGGGTGGCGGGCTGGTGGCCACGCCGCTCATCACCGGCCTCTTCGGGCAGAAGCAGACGGTGGCCCAGAGCCTGTCCCTGGCGCTGGTGGCGCCCAGCTCGGTAGTGGCCCTGGCGGTGTATGCCGGCGCCGGGCAGGTGGATTGGAAGATCGGCCTGCCCATGGCTGCGAGCGGGCTGCTCACCGTGTCGGCCGGAGTCAGCCTGGCCCATCGCCTGCCCGAGAAGCAGATGCGCACGGCCTTCGCGGCGATGCTGCTGCTCACCGCCCTGTGGCTGCTGGTCAGTCCGCTGGTGATGGCCCGGCTTCGGTAGATCAGGAGAACACTTCGGCCAGATCCACCGTGCCCCGCTGCCCCACGTAACGGCGCTGGGTGCGGATCCACCGGGCGGCCCGGGCCCGGCCCAGGTCGCGCAGATCGTGCAGAAACGCCCGGGCGGCGTTCATCTTGCTGCCCTTGCCGGCTTCGAGCAGCTCTTCCGCCTCGATGAGATGGAAGCGCAGGTTCATCAGCTTGCGCTCGAAGCGCCCCAGGGGCATCCAGCTGCGGCTCTCGTCGATGTAGCTGCGGGCGTGGGCGATCATCCGCATCTCGCGCAGAAAGGTGGTCGAGAAGCCCAGCTCCATGGTGCGGGCCGCAATCTCGTCGGCGGTGCGCGGCGGCTCGGGCCGCGACAGGGGGTTGAGGATCACCAGCAGGATGTCCGGGGTGGAACATTCGTAGATCAGCGGGTAGATCCCCGGGTTGGCAGTGAAGCCGCCGTCCCAGTAATCCTCGCCGTCGATCTCGACCGCGTGGTGGAGCGTGGGCAGACAGGCCGAGGCGAGCACCGCCTCCTCGGTGAGCTCGGCGGTGCGGAACAGGCGCACCTTGCCGGTCTTTACCCGCGTGGCGGCGATGAACAGCTTGAGCCGGCAATCCTGGCGGATGCGCTCGAAATCGAACTGGGCGCGCACCACGTCGCGCAGGGGGTTGAGTTCGTAGGGATTGAACTCGTAGGGCGAGAAGAGATGGGTGAGGCCCAGCATCATGCTCATCGGCCCGGGCAGCGAGCCCATGCCGGCAGGGTTGAGGCTGTGCAGCAGATCGAGTTCCCGCGGCGCGCTGTCGGCCACCGCTTCCCAGAAGTTCGAGAGGCTCTCCCGCGCGCCTTCGGCGCCGCCGGTCGTCCAGCCCTGGGCCAGGGCCACCGCGTTCATCGCCCCGGCGCTGGTGCCGCTGATGCCTTCCAGCGTCCAGCCGTCTTCCAGCAGCCGGTCGAGCACGCCCCAGGTGTAGGCGCCGTGGGCACCACCGCCCTGGAGCGCCAGGCTCAGGCCCGGCGCCGAACTGTTTTCACCCTTCCACCATCGCTTTCGGAACATGCTCGGACTCCTTCAATCTTCGTGCAGACACTGGATTGTGCACTGCACCATACTCCTAGTATGGATGACGGAAAGTGACGAAGGTTCAAGTCATTACCTTCGCGACGAGGCAATTCACGGAATTTTTGGCGCGCTCACGCTCCCGCCGGCGTTCTTCGCCAGCAGCACCGCGGCCACCAGCCGACGAGCGGCGAGGTCGTTGGCGGTGCGGCGGGCTGCGAGATGGGTGGCCTGGGCGGTGACCACGTTGAGATAGCTCACGGTGCCGGCGCGGTACTGGTTCTCGGCGATGGTCTCGGCTTCGGCGGCGGCGGCCACTGCGGCGGCCTGCTCGGCGGCTGCAGCATCCAGGTAGCGGGCAGCGGCGAGGTTGTCCTCAACCTCCTGGAAGGCCACCAGCACGGTCTGGCGGTAGGTGGCGACGGCCTGCTCCCAGCTGGCCTGGGCCTGGCCGACGGCGGCCTTCTTGGCGCCGGCGTCGAAGATCGTCGCGGCCAGCGTGGGGCCGAGGGACCAGTAACGGCTGGGCGCGGTGATGAGATCGGCGATGTCGGAGCGACGGAAGCCCGCCGACGCGGTGAGCCCCAGCACCGGGAAGCGCGCGGCCTGGGCGGCGCCGATGGCGGCGTTGGCAGCAGCGACGCGGCGTTCGGCGGCGGCGATGTCGGGGCGGCGCTCGAGGAGCGTCGAGGGCAGCGTGACCGGCACGATGGCCTCAGGCAGCGGGCCTTCCACCGGCGCGATGGCGAAACCCGCCGGGGCCTTGCCCACCAGCACCGCGATGGCGTGTTCGTACTGGCTGCGCGACA
>NZ_BSPX01000066.1:0-28675 GCF_030161255.1 Zoogloea oryzae | reverse complement strand
ACGGGCCCTGCCCGCCAGACCACGGGCCGGCCCGGCCGCCCGCCGGCCACAGGCCCCGCAAGGCGCCGCAGCGCATGCCCGCGCCCAGGGCAACCTCGGCTGGAAGGACATGGGCATTACGCCTTATCATGCGCACCTTCCATGACATCGACACACCCCACCCACCCATGCCGCACCCGACGGGAAGGTTTCCGCGCTTCCCCGGCGGCATCGCCCCGGTGCAACGGGACCTGCCCCCCTGGCGGCGCAGCGTGCCGCTGCGTTGAAGCAACCTGCCTGCACCCTGTAGCGTCGTCACGCAGCCCTGGCGCGACCTGCCTGCGTGTTGCAGCGACGTCCCGCAGACGCGCAGGGACGTCACTGCAATGCGCAGGGACATCCCTATGCAGCAGGGCGACGTCCCTGCAGGCTGCAGCGATATCCCTTTGCGGTGGAGTGACGTCACTTTGCTGTGAAGTGACGTCACTTTACGGTGGAGTGACGCCACTCCATTCCGCAGCGACATCCCTTCACGCTGCAGCGACATCCCTCCACGCCGCAGCGACATCCCTCCACGCTGCAGCGACGTCCCTCCACGCCGCGGCGACGTCCCTCCACGCTGCAGTGTCGTCCCTCCAACCTGCAGCGATGTCACCTCAACCCGCCGCGACATCCCCGCACTCCGGGCCCACATCGCCTTCCTCGACCGCGTCATCGCCTCGCCCTGGCACGCCGCCCCCGTGGCAGACCGCATCGTGCCGCCGGGTTGCGGCAGGCGCCCGCTGCCTTCGCGGCGCATCCTCCGTGGGCCCCGCACCATGGCGCACCCATGACGCCATCACCCCGACATCCGCCGTGATGCCGCCCGGACGCGGCTCGCCGACGCGCTTGCCTCGCGGGCACCGCCGACGCCTCGCCGCCATCCTCCGGCGAGCAGATGTTCCCTGCGCCGCACCCCGCCGTGGGGCGCGCAGGGTACGCCCGGCGCCCCGCACCACCCTTTTTTCAAGACCAGGAACACGCCCATGATCCGCAACTACTATCTGCCCAAGGACGAAAGCAGCCGCGCCGACCTGCTGGAACATCTGGCCCTCCGGCTGCCCGACTACCTGGGCACCCTCGAACTTACCGACGTGGAGCTCGACGCGCTCCGGGCCGACGCGCTCGCCTATCGCCACACCCTGGCCGCGACCCTCGCCGCCCAGGCCCACGCCCGCCAGTGGACCGCGTTCAAGAAACAGCAATTCGACGGCAAGGCCAGCCCGCTCCCTTACCCGGACGGCGCCGTCACCCTCGACGCCGTGCCCGATGTGCCGGCGGGCATCATTCCGCGCCTCGCCCGCCTCGTGGCGCGCATCAAGACAGCCCGCAATTACACCGAGGGCATCGGTCACGAACTCGGCATCATCGGGTCGACCCGGCGCGCCGACACCGAGCGCGCCAAGCCCGTCCTGAAGATCGCCCTTCACGCCGGGCGACCGGTGATCCGCTGGACCAAGAACATCGCCGACAGCCTCGAGATCCACGGAGACCGGGGCGACGGCCAGGGCTTTGCCCTCCTCACCATCGCCCACACCACCCGCGTCCCCGACCCCACGCCACTGCCCGCCGGTTCCGCCACCTGGCAGTACAAGGCCATCTACCGCTTGAAGGACGAGCAGATCGGCAACTGGAGCGACATGGTGAGCATTGCGGTGGGTGGGTAAGACCGCCAGGGCGCGCCCCCACAGCCTGGGCACTCACCCCCACGCGGCCCCCGGAGCACCTGTCCGCAGACCCCGGATGCACCGAACGGGAACTACCCCGCCCGCCGATGACCGCCCCACCTGCCACGCCATCCGGCCCACCCGCAGGCCACGACCGGCAGGTTCGGACGCACAAAAGCAAAAAGCCCTTGGATCACCAAGGGCTTTTTGCTTTGTAACAATGGCGGAAAGGGAGGGATTCGAACCCTCGATACGGCTAAACCGTATACCGGATTTCGAGTCCGGCGCATTCGACCACTCTGCCACCTTTCCGCTCGAAGCGCCGGATTATAGACACTCCGCCGGAAAAAGCCAGAACTTTATGCAGGTTTTGCGGTGCGGGCGGTAAATTCGTCGTAGGCACGCACGGCTTCGGCCGCGTACATCAGGCTCGGGCCGCCGCCCATGTAGGTGCAGATGCCCAGGGTTTCCATCAGCTGCTCGCGGGTCACGCCCAGGCGGATCAGCGCCTTGACGTGGAAACCGATACAACCGTCGCAACGGGCCGAAACGCCGATGGCCAGCGCGATCAGTTCCTTCTCGAGGGCGGTGAGCGCCCCCTCCTTCATCGCCTCCTTGGCCATCACGCCGAAACCCTTCATGGTCTCGGGGATTTCGGCACGCAGGGCTTCCATGCCCTTGCTGAGGTCGCCGGTGATCTGGACGAAGGACTTGCTGCTCATGTTTGCCACTCCTTTTATTAGATTTCCCTAATATACAGGATCGGCAATCCAAGGAAAACCGCCGGCATCAAACCGGCGGCAATTTGTCTCAGCTGGCGGGCTGAAGCACCGTGATGCCCCCCATGTAGGGCTGCAGGACGGCCGGCACGCGCACCGAGCCGTCGGCCTGCTGGTAGTTCTCGAGCACCGCGACCAGGGTACGCCCCACCGCCAGGCCGGAGCCGTTGAGGGTGGCGAGGGTTTCGTTCTTGCCCTGGGCGTTCTTGAAGCGGGCCTGCATGCGGCGGGCCTGGAAGCTCTCGAAGCACGAGCAGGAGGATATCTCGCGGTAGGTGTTCTGGGCCGGCAGCCAGACTTCCAGATCGTAGGTCTTGGCGGCAGAGAAACCCATGTCGCCAGAGCACAGCACGATCTTGCGGTACGGCAGTTCGAGCTTCTGGAGGATCGCCTCGGCGTGGCCGGTGAGTTCTTCCAGCGCGTCCCAGGCCTTTTCGGGCTGCTCGATGCGGACGAGCTCGACCTTGTCGAACTGGTGCTGGCGGATCATGCCGCGGGTGTCCTTGCCGTAGCTGCCGGCTTCGGAGCGGAAGCACGGGGTGTGGGCGACGAACTTCAGCGGCAGCTGATCCAGCGGCACGATCTCGTCGCGGACGATGTTGGTCACCGGCACTTCGGCGGTCGGGATCAGGTAGAACTTGCCGCCGTCGGCCTTGGGCACGGAGAACAGGTCTTCCTCGAACTTGGGCAGCTGGCCGGTGCCGAACATGCTGGCGGCGTTGACCATGTACGGGGTGTAGAGCTCGGTGTAGCCGTGCTCGGCGGTGTGGGTGTCGAGCATGAACTGGGCGAGCGCGCGATGCAGGCGGGCCAGGCCGCCTTTCATCAGCGAGAAGCGGGCGCCGGAGATCTTCACCGCGGTCTCGAAATCCAGCCCGCCCAGGCGGGTGCCGATGTCCACGTGATCGCGCACTTCGAAGTCGAAGCTCGGGATGGTGCCCCAGCGGCTGACTTCCACGTTGTCTTCTTCAGACTTGCCGGCCGGCACGCTGTCGTGGGGCAGGTTGGGAAGCCCGGCGACGAAGGCGTTGAAGCGCTCCATCAGCTCGGCCAGGGCCACTTCGTTGGCCTTCAGCTCGTCACCGATGCCGGCAACCTCGGCCAGCACCGCGGAGGCGTCCTCGCCCTTGCCCTTGAGCTGACCAACCTGCTTGGAGAGGGTGTTGCGGCGGGCCTGGAGTTCCTGGGTACGGGTCTGGCGCGTCTTGCGCTCGTCCTCGAGGGCCTGGAAGGCGGCAACGTCGAGGCTCATGCCACGGGTGGCGAGGCGCTCCGCGACGAAGTCCAGTTTGGCACGGAGCAGTTGAACATCAAGCATGACAATCCCTATTCGAATCTGAAACCGGTCAATCGATGGCGCTTCCGGCAGCGGCTTTCCGCCTGCCTGGACGGGTTGCACCGCAGCACGGCGAAACCGCTTGCACCACTAGCAGAAGTTATGAAAATCAGAAAGTTAATAGCCCAGAATTTTTAAACTTTTCTTGATTTCCGCAGCTCAAAAACCACACTTAAAGAAAGACGTACGCAGATGACGTCGCGCACCCAAACCATTGAGGAGACACCCATGTTATCGATACGCGACTGCCTGGATTACTGCGACCTCACCGACGAGGATGTCGCCATCATTGCCGAACACCACGACATCCCTGATGTCGCCGCCGCCCAGATCGCCTGCGGGCTCGTCCAGACCCGGGAAGGCACCCTGCTCCTCACCCAGTTCATGCAGGAACTTGTCGAAGAAGCAGAAGAACGCGGAGACCGCGACAAGGCGAAGCGCTTCCGGGCAGCCTGCGCACGATTCATCGCGAGCCATCCCGTCCAGACGACCCACTGATTCCGTCCTGCGCTGCGCGTGACTCGGCCTCCCGGTCGAGTTCTCGCAGGCGCGCCAGCTTTTCTCCAATCTTCGCTTCAAGCCCGCGGTCCACTGGTTGATACCAGTCGGGCCGCGCCATGCCTTCGGGCAGGTAGTTTTCGCCGGCCGCGTAGCCACCGGGTTCGTCGTGGGCGTAGCGATAGGCCTTGCCGTAGCCAAGCTCTTTCATGAGCTTGGTGGGCGCGTTGCGAAGATGGATCGGCACCGGGCGCGAAATGTCGTTGGCGACGAACTTTCGGGCCGCATTATACGCCTTGTAAACCGCGTTCGATTTGGCCGCGCAGGCCAGGAAAACCGCGGCTTCGGCCAGCGCCAGCTCGCCTTCCGGCGACCCCAGGCGCTCGTAGGTGGAGCACGCGTTGAGGCAGATCTCCAGCGCCCGCGGGTCGGCCAGGCCGATGTCCTCGATGGCCATCCGCACCAGCCGGCGGCCCATGTAGAGCGGCTCGGCGCCCCCGTCGAGCATCCGGCACAGCCAGTACAGGGCGGCATCGGGGTCGGAACCGCGGATCGACTTGTGCAGCGCCGAAATCTGGTCGTAGAAGGCTTCGCCACCCTTGTCGAAGCGGCGCAGGTTGCGCGACAGCGCTTCGTCGATGAAGGCCGGCGTGACCGGATTGATGCCGGCGGTCTCGGCCGCCGTCTGCACCTGTTCGAGCAGATTGAGGAGGCGTCGGGCGTCACCGTCGGCAAAACCGGTGAGGCGATCGCGGGCGTCGTCCTCGAAGGCGAGATCGGGGCAGGCGTGGGCGCGGGCGCGTTCGAAGAGCTCGGCCAGTTCTTCGGCGGTGAGCGGCTGGAGCACGTACACCGCGGCCCGGGACAGCAGCGCGGAGTTCACCTCGAAGGACGGGTTCTCGGTGGTCGCGCCGACCAGCGTGACCAGCCCCTGCTCCACGAACGGCAGGAACGCGTCCTGCTGGGCCTTGTTGAAGCGGTGCACTTCATCCACGAAGAGGATGGTGTGGCGGCCGCGGGTACGGGCAGCTTCGGCCTGGGTGATGGCCTCGCGGATGTCCTTGACGCCCGAGAACACCGCCGACAGCGCGGTGAACTCCGCATCGAAAGCCTTGGCCATCAGCCGCGCGAGTGTTGTCTTGCCCACGCCCGGCGGCCCCCACAGGATCATCGAGTGGGGCTTGCCCGACTGGAAGGCCAGCGCCAGCGGCTTGCCCGGCCCGAGCAGGTGACGCTGGCCGATGACCGCCGTGATGGTCTGTGGACGCATCGCCTCGGCGAGGGGCAGACGCGGCGGGTCGAGGGAGTCGAACAGATCGGCCATCGAGGGCTGCGACGGGCGCGCTTACTCGCCGACCACGTCGGCGCCCTTGGGCGGCACGAAGCGGAACAGGCCGGCATCCAGCGACGGGTTGCGTTCGATCTGGCCGAACTGCAGCGAGGTGGTCTGGCCGAAATTGTCGTGCAGCACCATCGCCTTGAGCTGGCCACCCGCAAAGCCCATGCGGATGCGCTCGAAGCTGCTGTCGTCGGACTTGGGCGTGGCTTCGACCCATTCCAGGCCGTCGGCGTCACCGGCGTCCTTCAGCACGAAGTTCTTGTCCAGCGAGTTGTCACCGGCAAGAATTGCCGCCGGCGTGTTGCCCAGGGCCTGACCGAGCTTCTTGGTGGTGACCTGGTTGAGTTCCTGATCGAAGGCCCACAGCTTGCTGCCGTCGCCCACCAGCAACTGGGCGTAGGGTTTTTCGTACACCCAGCGGAACTTGCCCGGCCGGGAGAACGCGAAGGTGCCACTGGCCTGCTGGGGCTTGCGACCCGACTTGGACAGCACCTGCTGGGAGAAGCTGCCCCGCGCGGTGCGCGTGCCATCCATGAACTGCTTGAGCTGGGCCAGCGCGTCGGCGTGGGCCTGACCGGCGACAAGCAGGCCAGCCAGGGCCAGCCCGCGGACGACGGTAGCGATTGAGGTACGAATCATCATTCTCCTTCGCGGGCGGGGGCGATCACCTCCCGGTTCCCGTTGGCGCCCATCGGCGTGACGAGGCCGGAGCGTTCCATCTGTTCGATGAGGCGCGCGGCACGGTTGTAGCCGATGCGCAGGTGTCGCTGGACCAGCGAAATCGACGGCCGGCGCGTCTTGACGACGATCTCGACGGCCTGATCATAGAGCGGGTCGGCCTCGCTGCCCTCCCCGCCTTCGCCGCCGCCGAGCAGATCGCCGCCGTCGTCTTCGGGCGACGCCAGAATGCCGTCCACGTAGTCGGCTTCGCCGGTGGCCTTGAGGTATTCGACCACCTTGTGCACCTCGTCATCCGCCACGAAGGCGCCATGCACGCGCACCGGCAGGCCGGTGCCCGGCGCCAGGTAGAGCATGTCGCCCATGCCGAGGAGCGCCTCGGCGCCCTGCTGGTCGAGGATGGTACGGGAGTCGATCTTGCTGGAAACCTGGAAGGCCATCCGGGTGGGGATGTTGGCCTTGATGAGGCCGGTGATCACATCGACGCTGGGGCGCTGGGTGGCGAGGATCAGGTGGATGCCGGCGGCCCGAGCCTTTTGCGCCAGACGGGCGATGAGCTCTTCGATCTTCTTGCCGACCACCATCATCAGGTCGGCCAGCTCGTCGATGATCACCACGATGTAGGGCAGCTTGTCGAGGGGCTCGGGGCTCTCCGGGGTGATCGAGAACGGGTTCTTGAGGGGCGCGCCGGCCTTCGCGGCCTCGGCCACGGCCTTGTTGTAGCCGGCCAGGTTGCGTACCCCCAGCGCCGACATCAGCTTGTAGCGCTTCTCCATCTCGGCCACGCACCAGTTGAGCGCATTGGAGGCGTGCTTCATGTCGGTGACCACCGGCGCCAGCAGGTGCGGGATGCCCTCATAGATCGACAGTTCGAGCATCTTCGGGTCGACCAGGATCAGGCGCACGTCGGCGGGTTCGGACTTGTAGAGCAGCGACAGGATCATCGCGTTGATGCCCACCGACTTGCCCGAGCCGGTGGTACCGGCCACCAGCAGGTGCGGCGTCTTGGCGATGTCGGCCACCACCGGCTGGCCGCCGATGTCCTTGCCCAGCGCCACGGTGAGCGGCGAGTGCATGTCGTGGTAGGCCTTGGAACCGAGGATCTCGGACAGGCGCACCGTCTGCCGCTTGGGGTTGGGGAGTTCGAGCGCCATGCAGGTCTTGCCCGGCACGGTCTCGACCACGCGGATGCTCACCACCGACAGGGCGCGGGCCAGATCCTTCACCAGGTTCATCACCTGACTGCCCTTCACGCCCACCGCCGGTTCGATCTCGAAGCGGGTGATGACCGGGCCCGGATAGGCCGCCAGCACCTTCACCTCGACGCCGAAGTCGGCGAGCTTGCGCTCGATGAGGCGGGAGGTGAATTCGAGGGTCTCGGGCGACGGCGGCTCCACGTCGTGGGAGGGCTCGTCGAGCAGCGCCAGGGGCGGCAGCGCGCCGCCGGGGAGCTCGGTGAACAGCGGGGTCTGGCGTTCCTTCTCGACGCGCACGGATTTCTCGACCTCGACGATGGCCGGCTCGATGCGCAGCGGCGGCGGCGGTGCGGCCTCTTCCTTCTTGCGCTTGGTCTCGACGACGGCCTCGCGCTTCTGGGCGACCTCGCGGCCGATGCGCCGGTCTTCGAGGGTCTGGAAACCGTTGGTGGCAAACAGCCAGATTTTTTCGAGCCCGGTGCCGATGGCTTCCGACGCCTCGACCCAGCTCACACCCGAGAACAGGCTCAGGCCGCCGGCGATCAGGGCCAGCAGGAGCAGCGTGCCGCCGGTGAAGCCGAGGTACTGGAAGGTCAGCGCGCCGAGCTCGAGGCCGATCAACCCACCGGGCTCGAGGGGCAAGGTGGCCTTCATCGAGTGAAAGCGCATGGCTTCGAGCCCGCTGCTGGCCAGCAGCACGACGATGAAACCGAACACGACCACGAAGAAGGATCGCCGGTCGGCCCCGAAACTGCGCTGCAGGCGCCGGAAGCCGATGGCCAGGCCCAAGCCGAGAAAGGCCACCCACCACCAGGCCGAGAGCCCGAAGAGGTAGAGCAGCAGATCGGACAGCCAGGCGCCAAAGCGGCCGCCAGGGTTGCTCACCCGCTCCATCTGAACGGCGTGGGACCAGCCGGGGTCGGCCTTGGAGTAACCGAAAAGCACCATGGCCACATAGCAGGCCAGCACGCCGAGCAACAGCCAGCGCGCCTCCTGTAGCAGGCTGGCGATCTTTTCCGGGAGGGGAAGCGGACGGGTGGAGGGGCGATTGAGCATGACTTGGCGATACGGGGCCTTGCGGGGCGCGGCAAAAAACAAAAGCGCGGTTGGAAGCCGCGCTTTCGATTATAAACCAGGGTCTCTGGTTGTCCCTTCCCGGTCGTCGTCCAGACCATCGGGGAAGGATTTGCGAACCAGTCACAAATCGTAAATTTTTTCGCGCAGGATCACGCCGCTGTCGGTTTCCTCTATCAGGCCGCGCAGGCCGAGATCCTTCATGACGCGGCTGACCATCTCGCGGGACGCGCCGATCATCTTGGCGATGTCCTGCTTGGAAACCTTCTTGCGGACCACCTTAAGGCCGTCCACCTCCTCGGACATCTCGAGGAGCAGGCGCGCCACGCGGCCGTACACATCCATCAGCGCCAGGCTTTCGATCTTGCGGTCGGCGTCGCGCAGGCGGCGGGTGAGGTTGCACATGACGTGCCACGCAAGCTCGAAGTTCTCCTGCATGAGACGCTTGAAATCGGTCTTGGCGATGGTCACCAGATCGGACGGCGACACCGCCACGACCGAGGCCGAACGCGGGCTGTCATCGAGCACGCCCATCTCGCCGAACATCTCGCCCTGGCCGAGAATCGTCAGGATCACTTCGCGACCATCCTCGTCGCTGACCATGACCTTCAGGTTGCCGGTAAGAACAAAATAGACGAAATCGGTGCGATCACCTTCATGTACCACCGCGGACCCCCGCGGAACCCGTCGCATCATCGCGCAGCGCGCGACGGCAGCCAGCCGGTCATCGCCCAGCCCCTGAAAGATGGGGAAGGTACGCAGGGCAATTGTGGACACGGAGCTGGTAACGGTCATAGGGCCTCTCCTGAGCAAAGGGCTAAATTGATTCTTGGCAATGTGACCAAGTTGTCATGTTGCTATCAACGGCCAAGTATAAAGCAAACTTGAGGGTCTCCGAATGACGCACGGGCATGCCCGGTCATTGGCGGCCGACGGGCGTCTTCATTTAGAAACGGTCACCGGGAACTCTGCCGCTTATAATCGCTCTTTGCTGTTCCACCGCCCATCAGACAGATCAGAGAGACCCACCACGATGGCCACCCGTCACATCAAGCTGCTCATTCTCGGTTCCGGCCCCGCCGGCTACAGCGCCGCGGTCTATGCCGCCCGCGCCAACCTGAACCCCGTGCTCATCACCGGCATCGCCCAGGGCGGCCAGTTGATGACCACCACCGAAGTGGACAACTGGCCGGCAGACCCGGAAGGCGTGCAGGGCCCCGAGCTGATGGCGCGCTTCGAGAAGCACGCCGCCCGCTTCAACACCGAGATGATCTTCGATCACATCCACACCACCCACCTGTCGGAGAAACCCATCCGTCTCGTCGGCGATGCGGGTGAATACACCTGCGACGCACTCATCGTCGCCACCGGCGCCAGCGCCCAGTATCTCGGCCTGCCCTCCGAAGAAGCCTTCTCCGGCAAGGGCGTGTCGGCCTGCGCCACCTGCGACGGTTTCTTCTACCGCAACCAGGAAGTCGCCGTGATCGGCGGCGGCAACACCGCGGTCGAAGAGGCGCTCTACCTCGCCAACATCGCCAGCAAGGTCACCCTTGTGCACCGCCGCGACAAATTCAAGGCCGAGCGCATCCTGGTGGACAAGATCCACGAGAAGGTCGCCGCTGGCAAGATCGTGCTCGAGCTCGATTCCACCCTGGACGAAGTGCTGGGCGACGCCACCGGCGTGACCGGCATGCGCATCAAGCGCACCAAGACCGGCGAGACCAAGGACATCGCCCTGAAGGGCGTGTTCATCGCCATCGGCCACAAACCCAACACCGACATCTTCGAAGGCCAGCTGGAGATGGAAGGCGGCTACATCGTCACCAAGGGCGGCCGCCACGGCAACGCCACCGCCACCAGCGTGCCGGGCGTGTTCGCCGCTGGCGACGTGCAGGACCACATCTACCGTCAGGCCGTGACCAGCGCCGGCACCGGCTGCATGGCCGCCCTCGACGCCGAGCGTTACCTCGACAGCCTGGGCCTCGCCGGCTAAGCCGCGCCAGCCCCACCGAACGGACCGGGCAACCCCCGGTCCGTTTCCATTTGGACACTCCCCTTTCGCAAGCATGGGCAAGGACAAGCGCAACTCCGGCCTCGACGCCCTGAAGGCCCTTCGCGACCGCGTGCCGAACAGCGTCCTGAAGACCGTCATCGCCCGCCCGGCGCCCAAGCCGGCCCCGGGCAAGGCCGCGCCGCCGCCGGACGAACCCGACGACGCCGCGCTGTTCCGCGCCCAGGTGGGCCGCATCCAGCCCCTGCGCGCCGACAACCACGCCGACCTCGCCCGCCCCAAGCCGGCCCCCAAGCCGCGCCCAAAAGTTGTCGAGCCCGAGCCGGAGGCCCCGCGCCGCGCCCCGCGCATCGACGAGAACGACCCTTCCGCGGTGTTCCGCGCCGCGCTGGGCGAGATCGCCCCGATCCGCGATTTCAACCGGGTCGACCTCAGCCACCAGCGCCAGCACGCCAACCCGAACGTGCGCGCCATCGAGCACTGGGAGCCGGATCTGCCGAGGGTGGACGCCAGCGCCCTCCACGATCCGGTCGAACTCTTCCGCCACGCCGCCGGCGAAGTCGCCCCCCTGAAAGACCGCAACCTCGCCGATCTCGACCGCCCCACGCCCGCCCCGCTCCCCCGCAAGCGCGAGGAAGACGAGCGCGAGGTGCTGCGCGAGGCGCTGGAGTCGCCCCTCACCTTTGAAGACCGGCTCGACATGGGTGATGAGGCCGCCTACCTGCGCGTCGGGCTGCCGCGCCGGGTGCTCACCGATCTACGCCGCGGGCGCTGGGTGGTGCAGGGCGAACTGGATCTCCACGGCCTGACCCGCGACGAAGCCCGGGCCAGCCTCGCCCAGTTCATCGCCCTCGCCCTCCAGCAGGGGCGCCGCTGCCTGCGGGTGATCCACGGCAAGGGCCACGGCTCGCCCGGCCGCCTCCCGGTGCTCAAGCACCTCTCCCGGGGCTGGCTGGCCCAGCGGGAAGACATCCTCGCCTTCTGCCAGGCCCGCCCCCACGACGGTGGCGGCGGCGCCCTGCTCGTGCTGCTCCAGGCCGGCGGCAGCCCCCGAAGCTGAGCTGCCAGCAGCCAAAAACCATTAGCGTTTTCTGATATTTAGCGCCAACGCCAGGGTTTTCGGCAGGACGGCGCACGTTTTTGGTGCCTCGTCGGCGATTCTTGCCCGCCGTCAATTTTTTTCCGCCTCCACATCCCTAGAGTGCGCTGCGACAGATTGTCGCAGTGACACCACGCCTCAGGGCAGTCACCGCGCAGCCGCCTGACCGGGCGGCCCTTCGATTTCGGTTAGGGACAAACGGAGACCAAGAAATGAGCACCGAAGACATCAAGCACGACGATCAAACCCTTGTTCCGGGACGCCGCAAGTTCCTGAACTCCGCAGCCCTTGCCGGTCTGGCCGGTGCCGGACTGTCCGTCGGGCTTTCCGCCTGCAAACAGGAAGCCTCCGCCCCCGCTGCGGGTAACGCTCCGGCCGCCCCGGCGCCGGCCGCCGCCCACGCCGCCGACGGCCTGAACATCCACCCCGCGCCGGGTCAGCTAGACACCTACTACGGCATCTGGTCCGGCGGTCACTCGGGCGAAGTGCGCATCCTCGGCCTGCCCTCCGGCCGCGAGATCAAGCGCGTCCCCACCTTCAACATCGACTGCATGAGCGGCTGGGGCATCACCAACGAGTCGAAGGCCATCATCGGCACCAAGGCCGACGGCAGCCTCAAGTACAAGACCGGCGACACCCACCACGTCCACGGCTCGTACACCGACGGCACCTACGACGGCAAGTACTTCTGGGTGAACGACAAGATCCACGGCCGCCTGGCGCGGATCAAGGGCGACACCTTCGAGTGCGACAAGATCACCGAGCTGCCCAACATCCAGGGCTTCCACGGCATCTTCCCCGACCGCCGCGACCCGGTGGACGAGAAGATCAATCACACCACGCGCGTCTTCTGCGGCAACGAGTTCCACCTGCCGCAGCCCAACGACGGGCGCGACATGGACGACGAGAAGAAGTACAAGACGCTCTTCACCTGCGTCGACGCCGAGACCATGGAAGTGCGCTGGCAGTGCCGTGTCGACGGCAACATGGATCTGGTGGCCACCTCCTACGACGGCAAGCTCGCCGCCGCCAACCAGTACAACGTCGAGGGCGGCGCCAAGTACGAGGACATGATGTCCGCCGAGAAGGACGCCTGCGTGTTCTTCCAGGTGGCCCGCATCGAGCAGGCCATCAAGGACGGCAAGTTCGTCACCATCGGCGACAGCAAGGTGCCGGTGGTCGATGGCACCAAGGACGCCAACAAGGATCCGAAGACCGCCCTCACCTGCTACGTGCCGGTTCCGAAGAACCCCCACGGCGTCAATGCCAGCCCGGACGGCAAGTACTTCATCTGCTCCGGCAAGCTGTCGCCCACCGCCACCGTCATCGAACTCACCAAGATCCACGACTTCTTCGACGGCAAGCTCGACGACATCAACAAGAGCATCGTCGCCGAAGTCGAACTCGGCCTCGGCCCCCTGCACACCGCCTTCGACGGCCGCGGCAATGCCTTCACCACGCTGTTCCTCGACAGCCAGATCGTCAAATGGAACGTGGACACCGCGATCAAGTTCCACGCCGGCGACAAGAACGCCAAGTACGTGGTCGACCGCATCGACGTGCATTACCAGCCGGGCCACATCAACGCCTCCATGTCCGAGACGAAGGAAGCGGACGGCCAGTTCCTGTGCGTCGGCTGCAAGTTCTCGAAGGACCGCTTCCTGCCGGTAGGCCCGCTGCACCCCGAGAACGAGCAGATCATCGACATCCGCGGCGAGAAGATGAAGATGCTGGCCGACCACCCGGTCTATCCGGAGCCCCACGACTTCGTGATCGTCAAGCGCGACAAGATCAAGACGCGCCAGGTGTACAACGTCGACGAGTTTCCCAACGCCATCAAGGACGCCAAGGATGGCGGCGTGTTCCGCAACGGCAACAAGGTCACCGTCAAGCTCGTGTCCCAGGCGCCGGCCTACAGCATGCGCGAGTTCAAGGTGAAGAAGGGCGACGAAGTCACCCTCATCCTCACCAACCTCGACAAGGTGGAAGATCTGACCCACGGCTTCGCGATTCCGAAGTACGACATCAACTTCATCGTGAATCCCCAGGAGACCAAGTCGGTCACCTTCAAGGCCGACAAGCCCGGGGTCTACTGGTGCTACTGCACCCACTTCTGCCACGCCCTGCACCTTGAGATGCGCACCCGGATGATCGTCGAGAAGTAAGCGACGCCACCGTAACGATTCCTTATCGAGAAGTAATTTGGGGAGACGCACGCGTCTCCCCTTTTTTCGTTCCAGCTCGCAGGCAGCTGCCTCCGAACCCCGCCTGGCCATGACGCAAACCCGCGCCACTGCGTCAAATTGACTCAGCTTAAGGCGCCCCCCGGGCCCGTTCATCAGAATCCGGCCACATACTGATTTGTGGAGTCACCCGATGATTTCCCTGCGCGCCCTGCGCACCTTCGCCCCACGTTTTGCCGCCCGTCTCGGCACCGGCCTCGCCGCCCTGGCCCTGGCCGGCAGCGCCCTTGCCGACACCTACGAAGTCAAACTCCCGCCCGAGCTGGCCTCCTCGCCGAAGATGTGCGACTACGCGCCCTGCAAGGACGTGATGCCCGGCGCCACCCACTTCTCCGAGCGCAAGGGCCAGCCGCCCTTCGTCGAGGCCTACGCCGACGAAGCCGGCCAGAAGAAGCTCATCGGCTACGTGATGCTGTCCACCGACATCACCGACATCCCCGCCTACTCGGGCAAGCCGGTGGTCACCCTGATCGGCATGGACACCGCCGGCAAGTTCACCGGGGTGAAAATCCTCAAGCACTCCGAGCCCATCCTGCTGCTGGGCATCCCCGAATCGGCGCTCATCAAGTTCAACAACCAGTACCTGGGCAAGTTCGTCGGCGACAACATCGAGATCGGCAAGTCGCGCCCCGAGGAGAACCTCATCGGCCTCGATGCCATCACCGGCGCCACCGTCACCGTCATCGCCCAGAACCAGGTGATGATGGTCTCCGGCGGCGAGGTGGCCAAGCAGGTGGGCATCCTCAAGCCGGTGATCCGGCCCCAGGCCAAGTTCCCGCCCGCCGGCCCGGCGCCCAGCTGGGCGCAGCTGGTGGAGGACGGCAGCGTCCAGCGCCTCACCGTGAAGCCCGAGGAGGTCGGCCTGAAGAGCGACGGCCGGCCCTACATGGACCTGTGGTTCGGCTACCTCAACCAGCCCACCGTCGGCCAGGCCATCCTGGGCAAAGACGGCTACGCCAGCCTGATGGCCCGCCTCAAGGAGGGCGAGCACGCTATCTTCATCGTCGCCGACAACAGCATGGACTCCTTCAAGGGTTCCGGCTTCGTGCGCGGCGGCATCTACGACCGGGTGCAGGTGCGCCAGGGCGGCGACAGCTTCACCTTCCGCGATCTGGACTACCTCAACCTGTGGGGCATCTCGGCCGCCGGCGCGCCCTCCTTCTCCGAATCGGCGATCTTCATCATCCGCGGCAAGAGCTTCTCGGGCGCCTTCCCGTGGAAGCTGGTGTTCCTGGGCAACAAGATCGACAAGGAAACCGCCGCCAAGACCTTCGCCAACTTCGACAAGGAATACTGGCTCGCCGACAAATATCTGGAAGGCGGCCGTCCGGTGGTGGTCAAGCCCGACCCCACCTGGCTCAAGGTGTGGAAGGAGCGGGCCGTCGAGATCGGCGCCTTCGTCGTGGTGCTGCTCGCCCTCTCCGCCGCCTACGCCAGCCGCGACAAGCTGGTACGCCGCTCCACCCACAAGAACAAATGGCCGGTGAATGCCTTCAAGTACACCGGCTGGGTGCTCTCCATCGGCTTCGTCGGCTTCTACGCCATGGCACAGCCGTCCATCACCCAGGTGCTCACCTGGTTCCACTCGCTGCTGTTCCAGTGGAAGTGGGAGCTCTTCCTGTCCGACCCGCTGATCTTCGTGTTCTGGATCTTCATCATCGTCACCACCTTCGTGTGGGGCCGCGGCTTCTTCTGCGGCTGGCTGTGCCCGTTCGGGTCGCTGTCGGAGCTGCTCTACAAGGTGGGCCAGGCGGTTGGCCTCAAGCGCTTCCAGCGGCATCTGCCCCAGGCGCTCCACGACAAGCTCAAGTGGGTGAAGTACGTGGTGTTCTTCGGCCTCCTGGCGGTGTCGTTCTTCAGCATGGGGCTGGCCGAGAAGCTCGCCGAGATCGAGCCCTTCAAGACCACCTTCCTGGTCGGCATCACCAACCGCAGCTGGCCCTACAGCCTGTTTGCAGCCAGCCTGCTGGGCCTGGCGATCTTCGTGGAGCGGCCGTTCTGCAAGTACCTGTGCCCGCTGGGCGCGGCGCTCGCCATGCCCACCACTTTCCGCTGGTTCGGCCTCAAGCGTAAGGACGAATGCACCAGCTGCAAGGCCTGCGCCAAGGGCTGCGGGTCGCTCGCCATCGACGCCAAGGGCAACATCGACCAACGCGAATGCATGCTGTGCCTCGACTGCATGGTCTTCTACTACGACGACCACGCCTGCCCGCCGCTGGCCCAGGAACGCAAGCGCCGCACCAAGGCCGGCCAGCCCCTCACCCCCATCGACGGCAAGGGCTATTTCATCCCCATCCACCCCGTCCCGGTCGACAAGAAGAAGGAAGGAGCCGCAGCATGACCATCGCCGACCGTAACGAACTGCGCCAGCCCGCCTACGGCGAAGCCCACGGCATCGCCTGGCTCGCTGCCGAGCTGTGGGATCACCTGTGGCCCTGGGCCGGGCGCGGCCAGCCGGCCCGCAAGGCCATCCAGGGCGCCGGCTTCGCGCTGGCGATTGCGGCCACCGTCGCCTGGGTGCTTGCCGCCATGGGCCGCCTGGAGGCCGGCGCGATCATCGGCTGGTGGTTCGGCTGGAGCGTCTTCGAGGTGATCGTCCGCATCGACGCCAAGCCCTACGTGAAGGAAGGCCCGTGGTGGGGCCACCTGTACCGCCGCGCCACGGTGATGGACATGATCTGCTACGTGAGCTTCAAGAACCTGCTGATCGGCGCCGCGCTGTTCATCGGGCTACGCACGCTGGGCATCGTGCAGGTGTAAGCAGGCTTTGGGCAAAGGCATGCGGCGGCCTTGAGGTAAAGTGCCGCCCATGCGCCCCGCTCATCCCATCGCCGAAGACGAAGTCGAATTCACCGCCATCCGCGCCCAGGGCGCCGGTGGGCAGAACGTGAACAAGGTGTCGAGCGCGGTGCATCTGCGCTTCGACATCGCCGCCTCGTCGCTGCCCGAACACCTGCGGGAGCGCCTGCTCCGGCTGGGCGACCAGCGCATCAGCAAGGACGGCATCGTCGTCATCAAGGCCCAGGCATTCCGCAGCCTCGAGAAGAACCGCGCCGAAGCCCTGCGGCGGCTGCAGGAGCTGATCGACAGCGTGTCGGTGGTGGCCAAGCCCCGGCGCCCGACCAAGCCGACCCGCGGCTCGGTCACCCGCCGTCTCGAAGGCAAGGCCCGGCGCAGCGCCGTGAAGGCCAATCGCGGGCGTGTCGAATGAAGCGCCAGGACGACCGCGATAGACGATAATCGCGGCCTCGAGCCCCCAGCCCGGTGCTGTTCATCCTGGCCCCGGCACCTCGCACCCATCCTCCCGCGCGCCCACCCGGCGCCCCGCCAGTCGATCATGCCGACCGGCTTTTCCCCCTTCACGCCCGACCGGGCAGGACCACCCAATGCAATCGGAAAGCCACATCTTCCGCCACGACGCCGCCCTCGAACACTCGATCGCCAACATGCAGGCCACGCCTGAAGCCCTCGGCGCCCACATCGAGGCGCCCTTCTGCGGCCAAAAATCGCCGGGCTGCGACATGCAACAACATCTGCTGACGGCCTACGCCAAGCAGCCCCTGACGGGCACCTGCGCATGAAGACACCCGCGAGACTCGAACCGCTGGTCATCGACGGGCTGGTGGACAGCGTGCTGCGCCAGCTCATGAGCGGCAAGGAAGCCACGGTATACGTCGTCCGCTGCGGCAACGACATCCGCTGCGCCAAGGTTTACAAAGAAGCCAACAAGCGCGGATTCCACACCGCGGTGGATTACACCGAGGGGCGCAAGATCAAGAACAGCCGACAGGCCCGCGCCATGGCGAAGCGCTCCCGCTACGGCCGCCAGGAGCAGGAGGCCGCGTGGCAGAGCGCCGAGGTGGACGCCCTGCGCCGACTCGCCGCAGCAGGCGTTCGGGTGCCCACGCCCTACAACTTCCACGAAGGCGTGCTGTTGATGGAGCTGGTGGCCGACGCCGACGGCGAACCCGCGCCGCGCCTCAACGATCTATCCCTGAGCGAGGAAGACGCGCTGGCCTACCACGCGACGCTGATCCGTCAGGTCGTGCGGATGCTGTGCGCCGGCATCGTTCACGGCGACCTCTCCGAATACAACGTGCTGGTGGATGGGGGTGGCCCGGTGATCATCGACCTGCCCCAGGCCGTGGATGCCGCCGCCAACAGCAACGCAAAGCGGATGCTGGGCCGCGACGTGGACAACCTCGCCGACTACTTCGGCCAGTTCGCCCCGCAACTGCTCACCACGCGCTACGGCGACGAAATCTGGGCGCTCTACGAAGCCGGCGCGCTCCATCCGGACAGCGTGCTCACCGGCCGCTTCGAGGACGCTACCGACGACGTGAATCTGGATGAAGTCATCCAGGTGATCGAAGCCGCCGACGCAGAACACGCCGAGCGCCTGGCCCGCCAACAGGCCGCCGAAGCGGTCGACGACTGGACAGCAGACACATGAGGCCCGCCGCCTGAATTTGAGCGCTCAGTGCGCCTCGTCGTAGGCCGACAGGCTCACCCCCGCCGCGGCGAGACATTCGCGCAGGTGCTTGACCTCCTGCTTGGTGAATTCGTTGCCGTGGTGGGGATGGTGGATGAAGAACTCATGCTTGTTGAGCATGATGCGGAAGCGCGCCCCGTGGCTGGGGTCCACATCCGCGCCGAGGTGATTGAGCAGGGATTCAACCTCGCGCCACTGGATGTTGCTGCTGACCGGCTCGCGGAAGATCGCTTCAAGGACGTGACGGTGCTTGTTGCTCATGGTTTGCTCCTCCCGTTGATCGTTGGCGATATTCTTGCACCGTGGGCCCGGCCCGCATACCGCCCGCGGGCTTGATCGCCCGGCCTTCGCACCACCTTTGATCCACGACAAAGAAAGACGTCACCATGCCCGTGCTGCTGCAAGTCGATTTCCCCTTTTCCGGCCCCTGGGGCCCGGCGATGACCGACGCCCTGCAAGGCCTCGCCGCCTCCATCGCCCAGGAGCCCGGCCTGATCTGGAAGATCTGGACCGAAAACGCCGCCACCAATGAGGCCGGCGGCATCTACCTGTTTGCCGACCGCCCCAGCGCCGAGGCCTACCTGGCGATGCACACCGCGCGCCTCAAGGGCTTCGGCATCCCGGTGGTGAATGGCAAGATCTTCGACGTGAACGGCGAGCTCTCCGCCATCGACCGCGCGCCGCTTTAAACCCGCCCACCCCGGCCCATGTCACCAGCCCACAGCACCGGGCCGGCAAAATAGTCATGGGCCGATCAAGCTGCGGTCGCTATCATGCGCGACCCCCACGCGGCATTTCCCCATGATCACCCTCAAAAACGTCACCTTGCGCCGCGGCGCCAAGGTGCTGCTCGACAGCGCCTCCGTCACCCTCAACCCCGGCGAGAAGGTCGGCCTGGTCGGGCGCAACGGCGCCGGCAAATCGTCCCTGTTCGGCCTGCTCAACGGCAGCCTGCACGAAGACGCGGGCGACTACTCGATCCCCAGCCAGTGGCACATGGCTCAGGTGGCCCAGGACATGCCCGAAACCGAGCAGAGCGCCACCGACTTCGTGATCGAGGGCGACACCGTGCTGCTCGCCGCCCAGCGCGAAGTGGCCGAGGCCGAAGCCAGCGACGACGGCATGCGCATGGCCCACGCCTATATGGAGCTCCACGACGCCGGCGCCCACGACGCGGAAGCCCGCGCCCAGGCCCTGATCCTCGGCCTCGGCTTCAAGGTGTCGGAGCTCTCCCAGCCGGTGAACAGCTTCTCGGGCGGCTGGCGGATGCGCCTGCAGCTGGCCCGGGCGCTGATGTGCCCGTCGGATCTGCTGCTCCTCGACGAACCCACCAACCACCTGGATCTGGACGCGCTGGTGTGGCTCGAAGCCTGGCTCAAGCGCTACGCCGGCACGCTCATCGTCATCAGCCATGACCGGGAATTCCTCGACGCCATCACCTCGGTCACGCTGCACATCGACAACGCCCGGCTGGTGCGCTACGGCGGCAACTACAGCACTTTTGAAGACATGCGCGCCGAGCAGATGCTGCTCCAGCAGGCCGCGGTGGCCAAGCAGGCCGACAAGATCGCCCACCTCAAGAAGTTCATCGACCGCTTCAAGGCCAAGGCCAGCAAGGCCAAGCAGGCCCAGAGCCGGGTCAAGGCGCTGGAGCGGATGGAGAAGATCGCCCCGGTGCTGGCCGACGCCGAATTCACCTTCGAATTCCAGGAACCCGCCAACCTGCCCAACCCCATGCTGGCGATGGCGGACGTGAGCGTCGGCTACCCGCCGCCCGACGACGCCCCCGCCGGCACGCCGCCGACGACCATCGTGCGCCACATCAACCGCTCGGTGCATGCGGGCCAGCGGCTCGGCATCCTCGGCGCCAACGGCCAGGGCAAATCGACGCTGGTGAAGACCGTCGCCCGGGCGCTGGCGCCCATCAGCGGCGAGCTCACCGAAGGCAAGGGCCTCAACATCGGCTACTTCGCCCAGCAGGAACTCGACGTACTGCGCCCCGCCGACACCCCGATGGAGCACATGATCCGCCTCGCCAAGGACACCATCGCCGCCGGCCGCAGCGGCTGGGTGGCCGGGCGCGAGCAGGATCTGCGCAGCTTCCTGGGCACCTTCAATTTCAGCGGCGACATGGTCAAGCAGCCGGTGGGCACCATGAGCGGCGGCGAGAAGGCGCGGCTGGTGCTGTGCATGATCGTGTGGCAGCGCCCCAACCTGCTGCTGCTCGACGAACCCACCAACCACCTGGATCTATCCACCCGCGAAGCCCTCAGCGTGGCGCTCAACGAGTTCGAGGGCACGGTGATGCTGGTGAGCCACGACCGCGCCCTGCTGCGCGCGGTGTGCGACGAGTTCTGGCTGGTCACCCGCGGCGGCATCGAGCCCTTCGACGGCGACCTGGACGACTACCAGCGCTTCCTGCTCAACGAGGCCAAGCGCGCCCGCGAAGCCGCCTGAGCCCCGCGCCCCGGCGCTCAGCCTAGGCGGTGCTCGATCACGTAGCGGGTGAGTTCGGCGTTCGACTGGACGCCGAGCTTCTCGATGATCCGCGCCCGGTAGGTGCTCACCGTCTTCACGCTCACGTGCAGGATCTCGCCGATGCGCGTGAGCGAGGTGCCCTTGCTCAGCATCAACAGCACCTCGGTCTCGCGGCGCGAAAGCGTCTCATGGGCGAGCTTGCGCCCAACGGGCGCCACCCCCGCCAGCAGCTTCTCGGCCAGCGTCGGGCTCAGGTAGCGGGCGCCGCCCACCACCGTTCGGATCGCGGTGAGGATCTGGTTGGGTGGGCTGTCTTTGTTAAGAAAACCCGATGCCCCCGCCTCGAGGGACGGGATTGCGAACTCGTCCTCCGAGAACATGCTGAAGATCAGCACCGGCAGACCGGGACGCAGGCGCTTGATCTGCTTGAGCACCTCCAGCCCGTTGACGTCCGGCAGGGCGATGTCGAGCAGCACCAGACTCCAGTCGCCCTTCTCCACCAACGCAATCGCATCAAGCCCCGACGCCGCCTCGGCGGTGATTTCCAGGTCGTCGGTATCTGCCAGAAACTGTCTCAGCCCGCCCCGTACCACGGCATGGTCATCAACGATCAACACGCTCGCCATCAACGGCTCTCCAACCTTCTGCCCAGTCATCGAGCGGAATGTGCAGGGTCAGGCTGGTGCCCACCCCGGGTTCGCTGCTGATCGACAGCCAGCCGCCGAGATACTGGGCACGCTCCTGCATTCCGATCAGACCAAAGGAATCCAATTTGTCCCGCTCGCTGTCCGCGAGCCCGATGCCATTATCCCGCACCTCCACGTCCAGCATGCCATGCTGAATATCCATCAAGATGGATGCCCGGGTTGCCTGGGCGTGTCGGGCCACGTTGGTCAGCGCTTCCTGCACGATGCGGAACACCGCCGTATTACGGACCGGCGAAAGGGTGAGACGTTCCGGCATCCGCACGTCGATGGCGATGCCCGTCATGCGGGAGAAATCCGCCGCGTACCACTTGACCGTCGCGATCAGCCCCAGCGTGTCGAGCATCGCGGGGCGCAGCCCGGCGGAGATGCGCTTGATCGTCTTGAGCGCCGCGTCCACCTGCTCCAGCAGGCGGTCGAAGCGCGCCTGGGTGGGCGCCGGCAGCGCCAGGCCATCCACCGTGGTGGCCAGCCCGAGCTTGAGCATGGTCAGGGTGCCGCCGAGCTCGTCGTGCACCTCGCGGGCGATGGTCGTGTTCTGCTCCTCGCGCACGGTTTCCAGGTGCGCCGCCAGACGCTTGAGACGCGCGGCGCTCTCGGCCTGCTCCTCGGCGGCCAGCTTGCGCTCGGTGATGTCCTCGTGGACCGCCACCAGGCGCAGGGGGCCATCACCCTGGAAGCAGCTCAGGTTGAGCACGAACCAGCGCCGCTCGGTGGGCGACGCGCACTCGTACTCGATGGACACATCCTCGCGGCACCCCGCCACCGCGCTCCGGATGGCATCCGCCACCAGGCCGGCCACCGGACACTCCGCCAGGGTGGCCGCATCGCAGATCGCCAGGTAGTTGGCGCCCTCGCTCATCAGCGACGGATCACCACCATTGCCGACTGCAAACTCGCGCCACGCACGATTGACCGCGATGATGACGCCGTTCGCGTCCAGCACGCACAGGGGCGAATTGAGCGCGTCGATGGTGGCACGGGTGAAGCGCTCGGACTCCAGCAGCGCCCGGGCCCGCTCCTCCGCCTCGAAGGTGCGTTCGGCCACCTTCTCCTCGAGGGTGTCGTTCATGCGCATCAGCGCCGCTTCAACCTCCTTGCGGGCGCTGATGTCGGTCAGGCTACCCACCAGCCGGGTCACCCGCCCCCGGGCATCGCGGATGATCCGGACGTTGTCGGAAATGTGCACCCACCGCCCGCCGTCGCAAAGCAGGCGGTATTCGGTGTGCAGGCGGTCACTGCGCTGCTTCAGGCAGTCCAGCACCATCGGCCTGATCCGCCGCAGGTCATCCGGGTGGATCCGGGCGTGCCACCAGCGCCGGTCGAACTTCACTTCGCCCACGCCACCAAACACCTTGGTGAAGCCGGCCGAACAGTAGAACGAATCGCTCTCCCGATCCCAGTCGAAGACCATCCCGGCGACCGCCTCCATGGCCAGCCGGAAACGGGATTCGCTCGCCGCCAGGGCGGCCTCGGCCCGCTTGCTGTCGGAAATGTCCTGGGTGCAGCCCATGCCGGCGATCGGCTTGCCGCTGGCGTCAAACTCCAGCTCGACCCGCTCCTTCACCCAGCGGATCTCGCCATCCACCACAAGGCGGTGCTCGATGTCGTAGGGCGCGCCGTTCATCGCGGCCTTCCAGGCGCTGTCCACAAACTCGCGGTCGTCCGGATGGACGACGGACAGAAAGCTCTCGTAGGTCAGCGGCACGCCCTTCGGCACGCCGAAGATGCGGTGGTTCTCGTCGGACCAGCGCAGTTCGTTGCGCACGAGATCCAGCCGCCAGCTGCCCGTGCGGGCCACGGCCTGGGCGCGCTGCAGCTCCTCCTCGCTCTCACGCAGGGATTGCTCGACCCGCTTGAGGCGGCTGATGTCGAGGTTGATGCCCGCCCAGTGGGTGATCTCGCCACGCTCGTTACGCACCGGCACGCCCCGCGCCAGGATGTGGTGCCAGTTCCCGTCAGCGCCACGAAAACGGTGCTCCACATCCCACACCGAGCCCCGCTTGACGCACTCCATCCAGCGGGCGAGGGTCCGCTCGGCATCGTCCGGGTGCAGCAGGCTGGACCACCCGAAATCCGAACACTGGGCCTGGGTCATGCCCACCAGCTTGAGGAAGGACTCGCTGGCGTAGATGTTGCGGCCGTCCGGCGCGCACACCCACACCCCGTAGTCGATGGACTCGCCGATGGCACGGTACAGGCGCTCGCTGTCCCGCAGCGCGACCTCCATGCGCTTGCGCTCGGTCACGTCGCTGAGGAAGCCGTGCCACAGGATGCTGCCATCCGCCTCCCGCTGGGGCACCGAATGGCCTTCGATCCAGCGCTCGCCCTTGGTCGGATGGATGACGCGATACTCGGCCCGCCAGGCCGTGAGGGTGCTGGCCGAGGCCGCGACCGTCTCGCTCACGTAGCCCACGTCGCCCGGGTGTATCCGCGCGAAGATCGGCGCGGAGTCATCCACCACGTCTTCCGGCCGCAGGCCATAGAGCTGCTCCAGCGCCGCGCTGGCGTAGGGCATGCAGGACGTGCCGTCCGGCCGCACCCGGAACGAGCAGATCACCCCGGGCACCGTCGCGGCGATCTTGGTCAGCTGCGCCTGCAGCTCGTACTTCTCGCGCATCAGCGCCTCGGCTTCCTTGCGTTCGCCGATGTCGCTGAGGGCCAGATTGAGCACCGGCTGGCCTCCGGCGTCCCGCACCGCGCTGGCTTCCACCAGCATCCACACGCGGCGCCCGTTCTCCTGGCGCATGCGCACTTCGCAGGATTGCAGCGTGGCGGTATCAAAGATGCGCCGGCAATAGCGCACAAAGGGCGCCCGGTCGCTCTCGCAGACAAAGCCCGCCACCGGCTGGGCGATCAGCCTGCCCAGCGAGACCCCCAGCAGGGTCGCGGCGCGGATGTTGGCCTGCAGAATCGTGCCCCGCTCGTCGATGGTCAGAAAGCCCACCGGCGCCAGCTCGTAGAAATCGAAGTAGTTGGCCCGGGCAGCCTCCAGGCCGATGAGTTCCTGCCGCAACTCGGCGTTCTCGAGCTCCAGCTGTACCTCGCGGGCCGTCAGCGCGTCGAGCTCGCGGCACATGTCTCCGAGGGGAAGCGCGTCGTCTTTCGCGCCCTCGGCCCATCTATCGTCGTCGGCCATCTGGTTCATCCATCGCTTGCCTTGCCGGGATTCTCGCGCCGTTCTGCCACCGGTAGTGCCCAATCGTGCCAAAAGATGGTCGATCGCACGATTTACGCCAACCTGCCCTGACTCCCCGGCTGACGCAGCACCACCTGATTGCGTCCTTCGCGCTTGGCAGCGTAGCAGGCATCGTCGGCAATCTTCAGGGCGGCGGCGCTGCTGTCCACCGACGCGTCGATCTCGGCCAGCCCGAAGCTGGCGCTCACCCTGAATTCGCGGCCTTCCCACCGGAAGCGCAACGCCGAGATCGCGCGGCACAGGCTGTCCACGATCCGGCAGGCGTCGTCGGTGCTGCAGTTGCGCAGGAGCAGCGCAAACTCGTCTCCGCCGATGCGGCTGGTCAGATCCTCTGTCCGCACGCCTTGCTGAATCAGCCTTGCCACCTCGCGCAGCAGCGCATCACCGGCCGCGTGGCCACCGATGTCATTGACGGTCTTGAAGAAATCCAGATCGATGAAGCACAGCACGCAGCGGTCGGAAGCCCGTCGCGACGCCGCCACGGCCTCATCCAGCGCCTTGTCGAAGGCCCGCCGGTTGGGCAGCCCGGTGAGATGGTCATGCATGGCCTGATAGGCGAAGCGGTCCCGGGCTTCATCGACCCCGGCCTGCACCGCGCGGCGTGTCCCCTCCAGCGTGCCGATCAGCGCGTTGATGCCCTCGTTCAGCTGCTGCATCTCGCGGCCGACCGCATCCGCCGGCAGCCGCACGTCCCACTGCCCTGCGCGCACGCGCTTCACCGCATCGGCCACCCGCAGCATCGGGTCACCCCAGGCGTGGCCCAGGCGCAGCGCCACGTAGATGCTGCCCGCCAGCGCAGCCAGCGTCAGCAGGGCATGGCGCAGGAACAGCTGATCGCCCGCCGACACAGGCGCGGGCGCATCAATTTCCAGCAGCACCCAGCCTGCCGCATTGGGTTCGACGAGGGTGAACAAGGCATCGCCGATGCCGTCGTCGCGGGCGGTCGGCATGGACATCACAGGCGCGACGAAAGCCATCCGCCCACCCCGTTCGTCGATGAAACTCGCGGTGCGCACCGCGCGAACCCGCTCCCACGTGGCGACCACCGGCCGGCCCCGCTCCACCAGCGGACGGCCGCTGTGGTCGTAGATCGCCAGGGCGGTCACGTTGTCGGCGCCACCAAGGGCATCGACAAACTGTTCAAGTTGATGGGGACGGCGGAAATACACGCCGGCCTCCACCGCGGTGGCAAGCAGATGCACGGAGGCCACGCCCCGGGCCAGCCTCGCGGGCTCATGGGACGCCTTCGGTTCCACCTCATGCACCATGAAAAACGCCACGAGCAGAAAAGGCAGTGGCGTCAGGGCCAGCAGCAGCAGATGCTGGGTCAGCGAGAGGCTCCGCAGCCAGCCGGTGCAAACGGACCAGGACATGTCCCGCCATTTGACCTCGTGTGCGAACTTGAGCAGGTCCATCGCCATGACTGCCTCCCGTCACGCTTTCGACTAGGCCCGGCAAGCGGCAGACCCGTCGGTCGGCCGGGGCGACCCCGGCCGGAACAGTGCTACGAGCGGCGAACCGTCGCGTCGCCGCTCGCCCCCAGCCGGCGACGCGACGGCCACCAACCCAAGCTACGCGGCTTTCTTCACGGTACCCGGGCGGGCCTTCTCGACGACCCCGAGGCTGGCTTCGGTGATCTCGCGGGACGTACCGATCAGCTTCTCGTAGGTGCTGCTGGCGGCGTTAAGCGCCGAATGCAGCGCGTCAGAGAAAGCCGTCTGACCACCGGACGTCGACGACAGGCACTGCTTTTCCACCTCGGCGGCGAGCCGGCGGGTGACTTCCTCGGCATTGGCCGAACCCAGCGAGAACACTTCCGCCTGGGTTGCAACAAAGACTTCACTCACATCGCGGAGATACTCGCTGACCCGTTCAAACTGACGGAGCTGCGTACGAAGCTGTTCCTGATAGTCGCTGCGGGTATCGCCGACGGCGTAGCCTTCGATGAGGGCCCGGGCAAAATCAGTGTTGAGCGAATAGATGCGCTCGGTTGCCTTGAGGGTGACGCCATAGATCGACTTGCAGGCATCCCCGTTGATGGCGACGACTTCGGCAAATCCTTGCAGGGTGTGGGTAAAGTCCATGGTGCTGTTCTCTTCTAAAAAATACATTGACCGCCCTGCGCGCGCGGCCCTGCGGCAGGGATGATTCTGGCTAGAGCAAACCCAGTGACAGGGCACTGGTACGGATGAAGTTCACTGCCTCGCTGGTGACGAAAGGCCCGAAGGCACACAGGGTCACCAGCTTTTCGCTGGCGGTGCGCGCTTTCCTGCGCCGTTTAGGCAACAGAAAGTAGTAGCGGCCAGATGCACGCCCCCCTGCGCTGGAGGCCAGTTGATCCGCCGACAGGGATGTGACGGCCCCCCAGGTCGGAACGCACACCAACGGATTGCCATGATTGGTCAAAGTTGTCTCCTCCACGTCTCGCGTCTTTCTTGACCCGGGAAATCCCGAGCCAGGTCATCTCCCGCCACCGGCCTTCTTCGAGGCTTCCGGTCATGCGGGGTAACGGATTTGTGGAGTGAATGATTTCATTAGCAGAACACCATGTCTGTCAGCAGCTCACCAAATGTGTGTCGGAATTGAACAGTTCGACTGTAGGATTTTTCTGACACATCCGACGCGCGAGCCCATCCGGAAGGTGCGCCGGGCCGTCATCTCCCGCGTTTCGGGCCGGACTGGCGCTGCCCGCAAAAAACAGCGATCCTTGCGCCCCGCTCCGCCGCAGCCAGCCCCGCCTCCATGACCTGCAAGCTCGTCGTCTTCGACCTCGACGGCACCCTCGCCGACTCCTTCGACACCTTCCGCATCTGTCTCGACGAAGCGGCGGCGGAGCACGGCTTTCGCAGCCTCGCGGGCGAGGACACGCAGCACATCCGCCGCATGTCGAGCCGGCAACTGATGGATCACCTGGGCGTGCCGATCTGGAAGGTGCCCACCCTGGCGGTGGACATGCGCCGGCGGATGTTTGCGCGCATCGACGCCATCCGCCCCTTCCCCGGCGCCGACACCACCCTGCGCCGCCTGCACGACGACGGCTTCGCCCTGGCCCTCCTCACCTCCAACACCCGCGATGCCGCCCGCGCCGTGCTGGGCGCCGACACCCTGGCGCTGTTCCAGCACCTGCACTGCCGCACCAGCCTGTTCGGCAAGCGCTTCAAGCTGCGCGAGCTGCTGTGGACCACCCGCCTCGCCCCCCAATCCGTCACCTGCATCGGCGACGAGATCCGCGACGCCGACGCCGCCCGGGCAGTGGGTATGGGCTTTCTCGGCGTCGCCTGGGGCTACACCCACCCCGAAGCCCTGCAGGCCCACTGCGACGCGCCGCTCCTCAAAACGCTGGAAGCGCTGCCCGAACGCCTTTCCTGCTCCTCAACAATGGCCAGCTGAAGCCCCCCCACATCACCCCCACCCCTGTAGGTCGGACTTCAGTCCGACATCACGGCTTGAGCCCGCCAACCGCTGTCGGACTAAAGTCCGACCTACAGGTGCAGGCCAGACCAAGGGCGACGGCCCGCAAAGCACCCATCCCTTCGGGAAGCCCGAGTGAAGCGGCCCCCGCACGCGGCACAAAACGGCCTTCGCATCCTCCTCCCGGGTCACCCCACCCTGTAGGTCGGACTTCAGTCCGACATCACGGCTTGAGCCCGCCAACCGTTGTCGGACTAAAGTCCGACCTACAGGTGCAGGCCAGGCCAAGGGCGACGGCCCGCAAAGCACCCATCCCTTCGGGAAGCCCGACTGAAGCGGCCCCCGCACGCGGCACAATGTAGTGGTCAAGTAATACCGGACACCTCGATAGGGTGCTGTACTGCGGTTTTCCGTTCATAGGCCGTGGGCGGCAGGTAGCCCAGCGTCGAGTGC
>NZ_BSPX01000065.1:23905-28949 GCF_030161255.1 Zoogloea oryzae | reverse complement strand
GCCCGCACGGGCACCGGCACGCCGCGCAGACCGCCGAGCACGGGCGTGTCCACCGGTGCCACGGCCAGCAGGTTCAGCCGCACGAGGGCGTCGACGCGGGGGCCGGACAGATCGATGCTGCCACCCCCGGTGATCGCCAGGGTCGGGCTGCGGGCCTGCAGATCACTGCTGCGGGCGTGACCGCCGGCCACCTCGAACCCTGCCGTGAGCTCGCCCACCGGCGTGCTCTCGGTGTCCCGGTACGGGCGTCTGGCGGGCTGACGGGCCTGGATCGGCCCGCGCCAGTCCTTCAGCGCGGCCGTGACGTCGATGCCGCGCAGCACACCGCCGCGCAGGCGCAGGCGGGCTTGACCGGCCAGGCCATGGCGCACGTCGGCCAGCGTCTGGCCGGCACCGCTCACGTCGATGAACAGGTTGAGCAAGCCGCTCGCCGGCTCCCGGCCGGTCGCGTCACGGAGCAGCGGTGCCACATTGACGTTCTGCACGTAGCTGCGCCACTGGAGCTTGTTGCCCTCGGCCAGGCTGGCCGTGCCTTCCAGGGTGCCGCCGTAGAGATTGCCGGTGTAGGCCGTCGCCGCGAGCTTGCCCCCGTGGAGCGCCAAGGGCAGGCGCAGGCGCTCTACGTGCAGGCCGCCAAGTTTGAGGCTGGCGACCTTCAGCACCCCGTCCGCATCCAGCCCCGACAGGGCCGCGGCGTCGATGCGGGTAGTGCCGTCGATGGGGCCCAGATGGCGGTCGGCGTCGAAGCGGTCCACGTCCAGATCGAAGCCGATGCCTGGGGCCGAGAGCTTCGGCAGGTTCCAGCTGCCCGTCAGATGGCTGTCGCCAAACCGCAGATCCAGCTTGCCACCGCCATTGTCGCGGCCGAAGTCGAGCTTGCCGCCAAGCTGGGCAGCGATCTTGAGGGGTGTGGCGCCAGGCTTCGCGGCAGTCAGGCCCAGTTCGCCCGCCAGCGCCGGGATGTCCAGCACCCGCGTGTCGGCCTGCCAGCTGGCGCCGCCGCCCAGGCTGCCGGCGAGCCGGCCCGCCGGGGTCTTCCAGTCGACGTCGGCATTGAGCTTGTCCACCGCCAGCAGGTTGCCCTTGGCGGCGAGGCGGGCGATGAGGGCGCGCAGCTGTCCGCCGTAGCCCTTGCCATCCAACCGCAAGGCGGCGTCGGCCGTCGCGGCCTCGGGGCCGGCGGCGCCCAGCACCACCCGCGGAGCGGTGACGCGCAGCTCCAGCGCGCGCCCGTCGGATCTGTCCTTGCCCACGAAGCTCAGGCCGCTCGCCTGGAGCGCGCCGTCGGCTGGAATCTGAAGTTCGGCAATCGCCAGATCCACATCGACCTCGGCCCGGTCGGCCAGCGCACCGCGAACCGCCAGGTGGGCGCTGCGGGCCTGATGGCCGGCGTCGCCGTCGAGCCGGTAGCCGGTCTGCAGCTCGATGCGCGCATCGGTGAGGGGCGTGGCCTGGGTGAGCCGGGCCGAGAGTTCGAGCCGGCCGTCGGCCTTGCGCCCGAGCCGGCTTGTGCCGAGGTTGATGTCCGACAGCGCGAAGTTGCGGCCGGTGGCCTCGTCGATCCAGTTGAGCACGCCGCCGGTCACCGCCAGCTTGTCCACGTCGAACTCCAGCGGCGCCTCGGCGGGCAGCGGAGTGAGGTGATCGGCCACCGACAGCTTGCCGTCCTTGCCCCGGCGCAGGGCCAGCCGCAGCCCGTCCACCTCCACCCGATCCACCACCACGCGCTGGGCCAGCAGCGGCAGCAGGCGCAAGCCGATGGTGCCCTGCTCGATGCCGAGGAACTCGCCGTCGCCGTTGCGGCCGGAGAGCGACATGGCCGGCAGGCGCAGCTCGAGCCGCGGGAACATGGCGAGCTCCACCGCACCGTCGAAGCGCAGGGTGCGCTGATGGCGTTGCTTGGTGAAGTGGCTCAGGTCGGTCGCCAGGCGGGCGCCGTCAAAGGTGGCGTAGAGATACAGCGCACCGGTGGCGACGGCCGTGCTGGCGCCACCGAGGGCGAAGGCCAGGTACTTGAGGTATTTGAAACGCATTTCCGGAGAAATCACGACTCCCGTGACCCCGATCTTACCCCACGCCCCCGCTCAGCCCGTAACGAGCTGTGCGGTCGCGTTGCGCAGAGGCAGGCGCAATTCGAAGGTGCTGCCCTTGCCGAGCTCACTCTCGACGTTCACCGAGCCGCCATGGCGTTCGGCCACCGTCTTCACGATGAGCAGGCCGAGGCCGACTCCGGTGGGCTTGTCGCGCCCTTCCTCGACGATGCGCGAGAAGCGCTTGAAGAGCCGCGGCAGGGCGTCCGCCGACATGCCTTCGCCCTGGTCGCTGACCCGGATCACCCAGTCGGGGCCTTCGGCCGACAGGCGCACCGACACGGTGCTGTTGGCGGCGCCGTACTTGATGGCGTTGGTGAGCAGGTTGATGACCGCCCGGCGCAGCAGCGAGAAGTCGCCGCGCACGATGGCTTCCTCGGTCTCGGCGTCGCGGGTATCGACGTCGACGCGGATGCCCCGCGCGTGGGCCTGGGGCCACACTTCGTCGGCGGCCGAATCCACCAGACCGGCGAGATCCAGCTCGACGAAGTCCTTCGGATCGGAACCCTCGGCGCGCACCAGGCGGAACAGGCCGTCGGCCAGATCGAGCGCCGAACGGGCGTAGCGGTCGATGCGCGGGATCTGGGCGCCCCAGTCGGTCTTCTCGCCCTGATGGCCGTCGATCAGGGTGAGGATGGAGGCCAGCGGCGCGCGCAGGTCGTGGGACAGGAAGTGCATGGTGTCCTCGCGGCTGCGCTGGGCTTCGTGCATCGCGGTGACGTCGGCGAGGCCGATCACCCGGCCGGGCCGGCCGCTGGATTCGGTCACCAGATCGGCCACCGACACCAGCAGGTAGCGCTTCTTGTCGGGGGTCAGCTCGAACTGGCGGATGCCCGAGAAGCCGGACAGATCGGGCAGGCCGTCGCGCATCGGCACATACACCGGCCACGGCAGCTCACGCAGGGCGGCCAGCAGGGCGTCGCTGCGGAAGGCGCGCAGCAGGTAGCGGGCGCGCTCGTTGTGGAGGATCACCCGGTCGAGCTGGTCGATCACCACCACGCCGATGGGCAGGTGCTCCAGGGTGTCGGCGATGAAGCGGCGTACGTCCCGCTGGTGCTGGGCCACCTGGCGGACGATGCGGATGCGCTGCTCCAGCGGATCGGCGGCGGCGGTGCCGGAGTCGTCGGGCAGCAGGCCAAGGGGCGAGCCCTCGCGCTCGAGGGCGATGAGTTCGGCGTCCAGGTAGCGCTGGGCCGCTTCGAGGCGTCGCCAGCTCCACAGCGGATAGGCCAGCATGCAGCCGAGCACCGCCGATGCCGGCCCGAACCACCAGCCGCCCACCGTCACGCCCAGGGCCGCCAGCAGCAGCGCGGCAGCGGCGAGGACGAAGGAGGTCATCAGGCCGATGCGGGCGTCGGCGTAAAGCAGCACCAGCATCAGCCCGCCCACCATCAGGCCGGCCACCAGCCCGGCGACCCACGCCGGCAGCGGGGTGATGACGCCGTTGCCGCGCAGGGCATCGAACACATTGGCCTGAAACTCGATGCCCGGCATCGAGCGGGACAGGCCGGAGGTGGGGGTCGGCACCGCCTCGGCCATGCCGGCCGCGGTGGCGCCCACCAGCAGCAGCTTGCCGCGCAGGGCCGCGGCGGGCACTTCGCCGCTCAGCACAGCCCGGTAGGAATAATGGATGTAGCTGCCCGGCGAACCGGAGAAGCGGATGCGCAGCCAGCCGGCGCGTTGCCATTGCTGGGCGTCGGCGCCCTCGCGGGGGGCCGGTTGCGAATACCGGCCGCGCACGGCCGGATCGACAACCCGCAGCAGCGACAGGGCCAGCTGGGGATGGCGCGCCGTGCCGAAACCTTCCCACAGGTAAACGCTGCGGGCGATGCCGTCAGGATCGAACTCGAGCTGGTCGTGGCCGAGGGCGGCAGCGGCCTCGGCGAACATCGGCAGCGGCAGCACCTCGCCGCTCAGCACCGAGCCGGTCGTGGCCTGGCTGAGGGGCAGAACCACCCGGCCAAAACTGCGCATGGCCCGCGCGAGGGCCTCGTCGGCCCCTGGGTCGTCGCGGCTCGGCGCATCCAGCAGCACGTCGAACATCATCGCCGAGGCGCCGACCTCCCGCGCCCGGTCGATCAGCGCGGCGTGCACGCGGCGCGACCACGGCCAGCGGCCAAGGCTGGCCAGGCTGGCGTCGTCGATGGAGATGATCACCACCTCGTCGCTCGGCGGCGACACCCAGCTGGTGAGCACGCCGTCGTAGATCGTCTGGTCGATGCGCCACAGCCAGCCCTCCACCGCCGACGCCACGGCCAGCGTCACGCACAGAAGGGTGACCGCAACCCACTCGACGTTGGGGCGGCGCAGGGATCCGCCGACGTTTCTCACGGGTTGGAGACGGCGGGCGACGAGAGGGACCACCAGGGCAACAGATAGAAGGTCCGGAGCGTCTGGACGCCTGACCACGGGCTGGTCGTGCCATCCGGATAGGTGCCGCGCAGCCGCAGGTAGTAGGTGCCGGAAGCCGGCGCCGCCACGGTAAACGCGGCCTCGCCAATGCGCTGGTCGGCGATCAGGTCGGTAAAGCCGGCATCCCGCGCCAGCTGCACGTCGTAGAGCTGGTTGCCGCCACCGGGCCAGGCAAAGCGCAGGCGCTGGTTGTAGGCGGTCACGCTGACCGGGCCGGGCGCCGCCCGGACGATGAACGCGTGAGGCTCGCCCCACGGGCCCTGATGGCCGTCGGCGGCGACGCTGGCCACCCGCCAGTCGTAACGGCCCGGCGCCAGCTGCGGAGCCAGCTCGAGGCCGTCCACGCCGCGATCGATGAGCGGGGTGGCGAAGCGGCCGTCGGTGGCAAGCTGGACGCGATAACGCGCTGCGTCGCCCTCGGCCCGCCAGGCGAGCCGGCCGTCGGTCGCGGCCAGCACGGTCGGGGCGAGGGGGCGGGCACGGACTTCAAACGTCCGGGACGCGTCGAGGCCTTCGAGGCCGGCATCGTCGATCGCCCGCAC